>DBEZOM010000205.1:0-9261 GCA_048252855.1 Ruminococcus sp. | reverse complement strand
TGATGGTAGTAGTTGGTCTGTTCCTTTTCGGTATAGACAGCGCGCTGATGGCGGGCATGAACGCTCTGCTGTCGATAGGCGGCAAGTAAGCCGCGCGGAAGGTTTTCACAGCTTCAATGTTTTGGGAGGAAGATACAAATGGCTGATAACGCAAAGTGGTATGTGATCCACACCTATTCGGGTTATGAGAACAAGGTGAAACAGAATATTGAAAAGGTAGTAGACAACCGCAAACTGCACGACCTTATCTGCGAGATAAGAATACCTATGGAAAGCTATACCGAGGTAAAGGAAGCGAAAAAGGTCGAGGCAGAAAGAAAGCTTTTCCCCAGCTATGTGCTCGTGAAAATGGTCATGACCGATGATTCGTGGTACGTTGTAAGAAACACCCGCGGCGTTACCGGTTTCGTAGGCCCCGGATCAAAGCCCGTACCGCTCAGCGATAAAGAGGTAGAGGCTCTGGGAGTAGAAACGGGCGCTATGACCGTAGAGGTAGATTACAGCGTGGGCGATAACGTGGTAGTTACCACCGGCTCTTTCGAGGGCTTCACAGGCGTTGTTTCGAGCATAGACCTCGAGGCTCAGACCGTAGAGGTAGTAGTTTCGATGTTCGGCAGAGAAACACCCGTAAGCCTGCCCATCTCACAGATCAAGGCAGAGGATTAAGGCTTTAACATTCAAAGGAAAAAACGCAGTTTTTATGTATGAAACTGTGACAAGTGGGAGAGTTGATCGCACAGCTCGCCTTACCACAATTTTATGGAGGTGCGAATAAGATGGCACAAAAGGTAGTAGGCTTGATTAAGCTTCAGATCCCGGCAGGAAAGGCAACTCCTGCTCCCCCGGTTGGTCCTGCTCTGGGTCAGCACGGTGTAAACATCATGGCATTCACAAAGGACTTTAACGAGAGAACTAAGAACGACATGGGTCTTATCATCCCTGTTGTTATCACAGTTTACGCTGACCGTTCCTTCTCGTTTATCACAAAGACTCCGCCTGCGGCTGTTCTTATCAAGAAGGCCTGCAAGATCGAATCCGGCTCGGGCGAACCTAACAAGACTAAGGTCGCTACTATTACTAAAGAGCAGATCCAGAGCATTGCAGAGCAGAAAATGCCCGACCTCAACGCAGCTAACATTGAGTCTGCAATGAGCATGATCGCAGGTACCTGCCGTTCGATGGGCGTTGTAGTAAAAGACTGATACAGCCATCGAGGCAAGAAGGTGGGAGGATCAGGCTCTGAAAAATGAGCGCTGAGCTCCGTCATGACCACTAACAAGGAGGATTTATAATGAAACACGGCAAGAAATATGCTGACAGCGCAAAGGCTGTTGACAAGTCGAAGCTTTATGACGCTCCTGCTGCTCTCGAGCTTGCAGCCAGCGGCGCAAAGGCTAAATTTGATGAAACAATAGAGGCTCATATCCGTCTGGGCGTTGACTCCCGTCACGCTGACCAGCAGGTAAGAGGCGCAGTTGTACTGCCCAACGGTACCGGTAAGAAGGTAAGAGTTCTTGTATTCTGCAAGGAAGACAAGTTCGAGGCTGCTAAGGCTGCTGGCGCTGAGTACTACGGCGGTATGGATTATGTAGATAAGATCGCTAAAGAGGGCTGGATGGACTTTGACGTAGTTATCGCTTCACCCGACATGATGGGCGTAGTTGGACGTCTTGGTAAGATCCTCGGACCTCGCGGACTTATGCCTAACCCCAAGGCCGGTACTGTTACCCCCGACGTAGCTAAGGCTGTTACCGAGGCTAAGGCCGGTAAGATCGAGTATCGTCTTGACAAGACCAACATCATTCACTGCCCCATCGGCAAGGCTTCTTTCGGAGCTGAAAAGCTTGAGGAGAACTTCAACACTCTTATGGAAGCAATCGTAAAGGCTAAGCCTGCGGCTGCTAAGGGCCAGTACCTCAAGAGCGTGGTAGTAGCTTCTACTATGGGCGTTGGTATCAAGGTAAACACTGCTAAGTACGGCGCATAATTCTAATTAAAGAATATTTTTTTAAGAGCTGTCGAAGAAATTCGGCGGCTCTTTTTTTGTCTGAATGTTTGTTTACTATGCACAACTTGTGGCTCGAATATTAAAGATTATGCACAAAATGCTCTGCGGTATTTAGATGAGCATATAGTAAAATGTATATGGCATATGCAAAAAAGCAGTTGACAAAATGTGATATGTGGTATATAATTAGAGTATAATACTCACGGAAATTACGAATAATTTGCACTTTTTTAGTGTACTTTATACAAAAATGTCCAGTCAGGAGGATAAATAATGTCTAACGAAAAAAACACGGATTTCGATTTTTCAAAGATCGACGAGATCCTTGAAAGACACGAGCCTACCGCTGTGATCGCTATTTTGCAGGATATTCAGGAGATATACCGCTATCTGCCACCGCAGATCTTCCCCTACCTCGCTAAAAAGCTCAACACCAGCGAGGCAAGAATTTACAGCGTAGCGACCTTTTACGAGAATTTCTCGCTCGAGCCGAAGGGCAAGTACGTCATCAAGGTCTGCGACGGCACGGCCTGCCATGTAAGGAAGTCGATACCGATACTCACTTACCTGCGCGACGAGCTTGGTCTGAATGAGTCGAAGCACACTACCGACGATCTGACCTTTACGCTGGAAACGGTTTCATGCCTCGGCGCTTGCGGACTTGCGCCCGTACTTACCGTAAACGACGTCGTTCACCCCGAAATGACGCCCGATAAGGCGGCGGCGCTGCTCAAAGAATTAAAGGAGGAGAAATAATGCTGCTTAAAGACAGAAATGCTCTTGACGAGTTCAGAGATCTTTATAAAAACGCGGTGGACGCTCAGAAGAAAAAGATACTCATCTGCGCGGGCACGGGCTGCGTTGCGGGCGGTTCGCTCAAAATTTACGCCAGACTCATCGAGCTGCTGAAAGAAAAGGGCGTAGACTGCGTGGTTTCGCTGGCTGACGAGCCGCACGACGCCGATTTCCACAAGGGTTCGGTAGGCGTAAAGCGCAGCGGCTGCCACGGCTTCTGCGAAATGGGCCCGTTGGTGCGAATCGAGCCGGGCGGACTGCTTTACACAAAAGTCAAGGTCGAGGACTGCGAGGAGATCGTGGAAAAGACCATCATCGGCGACGAATACATAGACCGCCTTGCTTACAAGCAGAACGGCGTTATCTACAAACAGCAGGAAGAGATACCTTTTTATAAGATGCAGTCGCGCATAGTGCTCGAGCACTGCGGACACATCGACGCGACCTCCATCAAGGAGTACCTCGCCATCGGTGGATACCGCGCGGTGGAAAAGGCGCTTTTCGACATGAGCCACGAGGAGATACTCAACGAAATGCTCGAATCGAACCTGCGCGGCAGGGGCGGCGGAGGTTTCCCGCTCGGCAAGAAATGGGTGCAGGTAGCACGCCAGCCCGAGCCTGTAAAGTACGTAGTCTGTAATGGCGACGAGGGTGACCCCGGAGCGTTCATGGATCGCTCCATCATGGAGGGTGACCCCCACCGTCTGCTCGAAGGAATGATAATCGGCGGTATAGCTACGGGTGCGCGCGACGGATACATTTACGTTCGCGCTGAGTACCCGTTGGCTGTTTCGCGCCTGCAAAACGCTATCAAGGAAGCCGAGGAGTTCGGTCTATTGGGCGACAACATTCTCGGTACCGATTTCTGCTTCCATATGCACATCAACCGCGGCGCGGGCGCTTTCGTCTGCGGCGAGGGTTCGGCGCTTACTGCCTCGATAGAGGGCAAGCGCGGTATGCCGCGTGTAAAGCCGCCGAGAACGGTAGAAAAGGGACTTTTTGAGAAGCCCACCGTGCTCAATAACGTAGAAACATTTGCCAACGTGCCCCAGATAATCCTAAAGGGCGCTAAGTGGTACAAGTCGATAGGCCCTGAAAATTCGCCCGGAACTAAGGCTTTCGCGCTGACGGGAAATATCAACAACACGGGTCTGATAGAAGTGCCGATGGGCACGACCCTGCGCGAGATAATCTTCGACGTGGGCGGCGGTATCCGCGGCGGAAAGCAGTTTAAGGCTGTACAGATCGGCGGCCCTTCGGGCGGATGTCTTGTTACCGATAACCTCGATATTTCGCTCGACTTCGACTCGCTGAAAAAGGTCGGCGCTATGATAGGCTCGGGCGGACTCGTAGTAATGGATGAGAGCAGCTGCATGGTAGAAGTCGCGAGATTTTTCATGAACTTCACTCAGAACGAGTCCTGCGGCAAATGCGTACCCTGCCGCGAGGGCACAAAGAGAATGTTGGAAATACTGGAGAAAATAGTTGCGGGCAACGGCGAGGACGGCGATATTGAAACGCTGCTCGAGCTTGCCGACACCATTAAATCCACCGCGCTTTGCGGACTTGGCAAGAGCGCCGCAAGCCCCGTAGTTTCCACGATAAAGAACTTCCGCAGCGAGTATGAGGCGCACGTTTACGATAAGAAATGTCCCGCCGGAAACTGCAAGAAGCTGGTAACTTATCAGATAGACCCCGAGATCTGCAAGGGCTGCTCGAAGTGCGCGAGAGCCTGCCCCGTAGGCGCGATAAGCGGAGAGATAAGAAGCCCGTTCCACATCGACACCGCGAAGTGCATAAAGTGCGGAGCGTGCATAACATCGTGCAACTTCAAAGCAGTTAAGGAGGTCTGAAAATGAACAGCAATTTTATGATTATAGACGGCACTCCCATAGCCATAGAGGGCGAAAAGAATCTGCTTGAGCTGATACGCAAGGCGGGCATAGACCTGCCGACTTTCTGCTACTACTCAGAGCTTTCCGTTTACGGAGCCTGCCGTATGTGCATGGTAGAGAACAAATGGGGCGGCATGGAGGCTGCCTGCTCTACGCCGCCGCGCGCGGGTATGGAAATAAAGACCAACACCCCGCGCCTTAGAAAATACCGCAAAATGATACTGGAGCTGCTGCTTTCAAACCACTGCCGCGACTGCACCACCTGCGATAAAAACGGCACCTGCAAGCTTCAGGAGCTCGCCGCGCGCTTCGATATACACCGCGTGCGCTTTAATAATCCTAAGTCTGAGCCGGACATCGACGATTCTTCGCTTTCGATAACCCGCGACGCCAACAAGTGCATACTCTGCGGCGACTGCGTAAGAATGTGCAACGAGGTGCAGAATGTCGGCGCGATAGATTTCGCTTTCCGCGGCAGCAAGATGAAGGTCGCCTGCGCTTTCGATAAGCCCATCGGCGAATCTAACTGCGTCGGCTGCGGACAGTGCGCCGCGGTATGTCCAACCGCCGCCATCGTTATAAAGGACGACGCTCACAAGCTTTGGAACGAGCTTAACGACCCCGATACCCTCGCCATCGCGCAGGTAGCCCCCGCCGTTCGCGTCGCCGTCGCCAAGGAATTTGGCTACAAGGGCGAGAACGTTATGGGCAAGATCACCGCCGCGCTTCGCCGCATAGGCTTCGACCTCGTTTTCGACACCTCTACCGCCGCTGACCTGACGGTAATGGAGGAATCGAACGAATTTATCGAGCGCCTCGAAAAGGGCGGCCCTTTCCCGATGTTCACAAGCTGCTGTCCCGCGTGGATAAAGTACGCCGAGAACGAGTACCCCGACTACCTGCCGAACATTTCGAGCTGCCGCTCGCCTATGCAGATGTTCGCTTCCGTCATTGCCGAGCAGTACAAGGACTGCGGCAAGCGCCTGCTTTCTGCGGCGGTAATGCCCTGCACGGCTAAGAAGATGGAGGCGGCGCGCGACGAATTTAAGGACGAAAACGGCAAGCCTTACGTCGATTACGTTATCACCACACAAGAATTGGTAAAGATGATAAAGCAGGCGGGCATAGTTTTCGCTGACCTCGAGCCTGAGGCGGTAGACCTGCCTTTCGGCACTATGACCGGTTCGGGCGTGATATTCGGCGTTACGGGCGGCGTTACCGAAGCCGTTATCCGCCGCGTTTCTCCCGATAAATCGCTCGCTTCTCTGCGCAACCTCGCTTTCGAGGGCGTTCGCGGATTTGACGGCATCAAGGAGTACGAAATACTCGCCGACGACACCACGCTGAAGATCTGCGTTGTAAACGGTCTGGGCAACGTCGCGAAGGTGATGGAACGCATCAAAAATGGCGAGAAATACCATCTGATAGAGGTAATGGCTTGCCCGAACGGCTGTATCGGCGGCGGCGGACAGCCAATTGCCACCGCGACCGAGAAGCACAAGCGCGGCGACAACCTCTACGCCGCCGACAAGCTCTGCACGCTGAAATTCTCCGAGGAAAATCCGCTGATGAAAGAGCTTTACGAGGGCATACTCAAGGGCAGAACTCACGAACTGCTTCATGTAAATTATGTAAAATAATAGCATAACAAAAGGCGGGCTGTACGCAAAGTACGGCTCGCCTTATTTTTTTACGCTGAGAACTGAACTGCGCGGGCTTTCAGCCTGCCGTCCTCGCAGACCAGCGCGTATTCGCGGCAGCCGGTCTGCAAGATCATATCGCTGATGGAGTTTTCGGCGCTGCGGCGGATTATCCTGCGCACGTCGCGCGCCTGCACGCTGCCGCTTTTGTTGACGTTCGTCATACATTCGTCCGCAACGGTGGCGGGGCAGTCGGCGGAATAGCTCATGGTACAGCCGATGGTCAGCAGGCGGGATTGAAGTCGGCAAAGCTCTTTCTCGGCCGCCTGCGTCAGCGAAGTTTTGTCCAGCGGGCGGAAAGTTATTATCTCGTCGATCCTGCCGAGCAGCTCGGGCGAGAGCAGCTTTTTCAGCTCAGCCATGCAGGCCTGCGATACGCCCTCGCCCGCGCGCTCGCCGAAGCCGACGGTGCGGCGGTTCTCCAGCTCCTTAACGCCCGCATTTGTCGTCATGATGATGAACGTGTTCGCGAAGCTGACCTTGCGCCCCGCCGAGTCGGTAAGGCAGCCGTCCTCCAAAATTTGCAGAAGCAGGTTGAAAATGTCGGGGTGCGCCTTTTCGATCTCGTCAAAAAGCACCACCGAGTATGGCTTGCGCCGCACCTGCTCGGTCAGCTTGCCGCCCTCCTCAAAGCCGACGTACCCCGGCGGCGCGCCGATCAGCCCCGAAACGCTGTGCCGCTCCATGTACTCCGACATATCGAGCTTTATCAGCGAATCTTCGCGCAGGAAGAGCTTTTCGGCGAGGGTCTTTGCGAGCAGGGTCTTGCCGACGCCGCTGCTGCCCATGAAGATGAAGCTTCCCGCGGGGCGCTCTTTGCCGCTCAGCCCAAGCCGCAGCCGCCGAACCGCCGCGCACACCTGCTCCACCGCCGCGTTTTGCCCGAAAACTTCGCCCTCGATCTCTTCTTCGAGGTGCATCAGGCGTTCGCTTTCGTCTTTTGTCAGCTCGCCGCAGGGGATACCCGTTCGGCGGGAGATCACTTTGCAGATCGCACTCGGCGAAAGGGCAGGGCGGTGCAGCTCCTCAGCCGCCGCGGCAAGATACTCCTCGCGGCTGGCGCGCCCCGCGATGTAGTCCTCAAAAATGCGCTTGTTGTCCGCACGCTCGCCGCAAAGCTCCGCCGCCGTCATCGCGCAGGCTTCGTCCAGCAGGTCGATGGCTTTGTCTGGAAAATGCTGATCGTTTACATACCTGCCCGCCAGCCGCACCGCCAGCCTGATCTCTTCGTCGCCGATGTCAACGCCGTGGTGCGCCGCGTAACGCTCGCGCAGCCCGAAAAGTATCTTCTCCGTTTCCTTCTCGCTCGGCTCTTCGATGTTCACGCGCTGAAAACGCCTGTCTACCGCGCCGTCTTTCTCAATGGTTTTGCGGTACTCGGCGAATGTCGTAGCGCCGATTATTTTAAGCTGTCCGCGCGCCAGCGACGGTTTCAAGATGTTCGCCGCGTCGATAGCGCCCTCCGCCGCGCCCGCGCCCATTATGTTGTGCAGTTCGTCGATGAAAAGTATCACGTTGCCCGCGCTGACGGCTTCCTCGATACAGCTTTTCAGCCGCTCTTCAAAGTCGCCGCGGTACTTCGCGCCCGCCAGCAGGCTAGTGAGGTCAAGCTCGAAAATGCGTTTGCCGACAAGCTGTCGCGGCACTTCGCCGTACATTATCCTATGCGCCAGCCCTTCCGCGATGGCGGTCTTGCCGACACCCGCTTCGCCGACCAAGCACGGGTTGTTCTTGCGGCGGCGGCAGAGTATCTCGGCGGTGCGCTGCAATTCCTCCTCGCGCCCGATCAGCGGGTCGAAGGCCATGCAGGCGGCGCGCGTAGTCAGCTCACGCCCGAATTGCTCGAGGTGTTTCAGCTTTACTTTTGATTCGCAGGCTTCGGCGATAAGCTCGCTGCCGCCCACGCAGTCGGCGTGCATTTTGTTGAGGTTCACGCCCATGCTTTTGAGCATTCTCACCGCGCAGCAGCGCCCCTGTTTCAGCATCGCCGCGAGGATAAATTCGCTGCCGCAGGGCGATGTGCCCAAGCCCCCCGCAAGCTTCGCCGCGCCGCTGAGAATCGTCACGCACGATGGGGTGAGGTCGTTTTCCGTCATGCGGCAGGGTGTGCCGCGCCCGATGATGTATTCCAGACGGTCCTCGGTCTTTTTGAGGGTAACGCCGTGTTTTTTGAGTATCTGCGAGGCGGTGCAGCCGCTCAGCCGCGTCATTGCAAGCAGCAGGTGCTCGCTGCCGACGTATGTGTGTCCCCAAGCGCCCGCGCACTCCGCCGCCATCTGCGTTATCTCGCGCGCTTTGGGCGTGAAGCCCGACATTTCAAAGCCTGCCATAGTATCAGCTCTCCTTTTCAAAAAAAGTTCCACCAATATAATTGACTGTACTTACTATCCTATGCAGCGGGCGGCGAAAAAATCACTTTATACAAAAACAGACCCTCGCCCATAAAAGGTAAGAGTCCGTATTTTTGTACAGTTATCGTGCTTGTTAGAATTTGCTCTTACAATTATTACACTGCCATGTTTTGCCTATATCACCCGCGCCGTAAATACCGAATGTTGCGACTTTGGCAGCTTTCTTGACGGTGCTGATCTGAGTAAGGTCTGTTGAACCGCAGATAGGGCATTTGGGGACATATTCGTTAATATCTTCCTTTTTAGTTTGTCTGAATGCTGGTTTAGTTAATGCACTATTAAATGAGGAATATGGGACTGATGGACTTACTCCGAGCTTAATTTCATATTCTCGAATTATCTCTTCTTCATCGCGTTTTGCCTGTTTTTCGGCATATGAACGGTATCTTAGAATTACTTTATTCTTTTCTTCCTCGTATTCTTCGGGGGTTTTATTCTTTGATCTCTTATAT
>DBEZOM010000204.1:0-4639 GCA_048252855.1 Ruminococcus sp. | reverse complement strand
CCTTCCTTAGATTACTTTGGAAGGCTTCTTCTTTTTTAGTTAAATAGTCATTGCGTGAGTATGATGTAAAAAAGTCTTTTTATTGGCTTCTCTTTCGGCATAAAAATGCCCCATTTTGTTAGATTTCTAATTGGTATACTTCTATTGTACCATATCGTCTAACAAATAGGGGCATTTTGCTTTAATGAAGTCCGGTTTATTTATTTCGTTTTTATCTCATACTACCTATTTTATTTTCCCCTATTCTTCCTAACGCAAACCGCCGCCGCTGCGATAAGCACCGCGCTTACGCCGAGCGTGCTCTTTACGCCGGTGTTCGGATTGCTTGTGGAATTGTTCGAGCTGCCCGAGCCGTTCGCCGATGAACTGCTTGAACCCGCCGCGCTCGAGCTTGTCGAACTGCCGGTACTGGTGCTGCTTGAAGCCGCCGAACTTGCCGAGCTGTCAGCGCCCGAATTGCTCGAGTTGTCCGAGTTGTCCGAATTGCTCTCGGAATCTGCCGAGGAGCTTTCCGAATTGTCTGAACTGTCTGAACTGTCCGTGTCGGACGAGGAATCCTGATCAGCGTCCGAATCAGTAACGTCGCTTACCGAGCTGGTGTCTGCGGCAGATGAGTTGTCAGGAGTGCTGTCGACCACGTCGCGCGAATCCGAACTGCTCGAAGTATCAGCCGCACTGGAATCGTCCGCAGCGCTGGAAGTATCTGCAACGCTCGAATTATCCGCATCGCTGGTAACTACGTCGATCCGGCTTGAGCTGTCAGCCGCACTAGAGTCCTCCGTGGTCTTCTCAAGCTTGTTCTCACACTCGGGGATAGCCGCGCTGTACGCCGCGTCAGACTGTCCGAGCAGCTTGTAAGCCACCTCGCCAGAATTGTCTATCCTGCAAACGTAAACGCTGTCGCTTACCGTGTAGCCGTTCGGCGACTTGCTCTCCGCCATGTAGTAGATGTTGAATGCGCCTGCCGCGGTCGGCACGCTCAGACCGTCATTGAAGCTTACCGAGAATTTGCCGTCGGTAACGATGGGCGAAGCCGTCGCGATAACGTCGCTGAGCTCTGCGTCGGCATAAAGTGTGAACTCAGTCGCCTGCGCCAGCTCATCTCTCTCAGCCGCCGTGAGGTCTGCGAGGTCGGCGTTTTCGTAAGTCTTGGTGAGCTTTACCGCCTGCGCGGTGATGGGGTCGTTGGGAACTTTGAGGTCGTTCAGACCCGCCTGCTCGCCGTCTATAAAGGTAACAGTGCCCTTGCCGCTTATGTCAAAGCTGACCTCTACGCCGTAGATCTTGGTGTTTACTTCGTAGCCTGCGGGCGCTTGAAGCTCCTTGAAATAGTATGTGCCCGCTTCCAGTCCCTCAAATCTTACGATGCCGTCCGCACCCGACCGGAAAGTGTAGTTCGCGCCGTCTTTCTGAACGGGTACCGAGCATATGCCGTCCTCGTACAGACCGAATACCGCGCCCTCGAGCGCTATGTTTTTGTCAGTTATTTTCTGAAATTCCACGCTGGTGGTCTTTACGTCAGGCTTGTCGGGCTGCGAGCTATCAGAATTGCTTGAAGAATCGCTGCTCGATGTGTCCGAAGCGCTTGAATTGTCCGCACTGCTTGAAGTGTCCACCGCGCTCGAGCTGTCAGCCTTTGAGGAATCCGCCGAAGAATCCGCAGCAGAGCTGTCAGCAGAAGAGCTATCCGCCGATGATGAATCGTCGGGCTTTTCGGGTTCGTAGCCAAACTCGTTGTATGCGTAGAAGTGCGCCTCAGAGCCTTCGTCGTTGATGTTCGCCGCTATAACTCCGCCCTCGAGGTTGCCGCCGGGAACGTGCACATCGCCCTTCGGCGCTACAACGTGTCCGCCGAGCGAGGTCATGGTGATTATATTTTCAGCGTCGGGGAAGTTCCAGATCAGCTTCATGCCCTCGAGGTTGAGCTGGTCGCCCTCTAAACCGCCAGAGATAGCCTTTATCGCGTTTCCGCCGAGGTTGCCCACGCCGCCGTTGAAATTAACGCCTACGGTCTCGTCGCCAACGCCGACTACCGAGATGGTGTATGCCGTCTTCTTGAAATTCTCAACGTTTATCGGCTCGCCGTTTTCTGTAAGGTTCAGCGCATTGCTTGTCTTGAAAAGGCGTGATGTTCTTAACGTCGTCGGTAAAATCTACGCTGATAACGCCGTTTGAAACGTCCGCCGCGCTTAGGGTCTTGCCCGCCGCCGCCAGCGCTTCCGACTGCTTCTCCACTGCCGCGAAAGCCGCGTCGAAGTCGATGTACTTGCCGTCAGACTTTACAGTTTTCAGTGAGCTGCCCCAGTTTTGCAGCTTTTCCACGCCGTCAACGTAGTAGAGAACATCGTTGCCGCCCTCGAACTTGTAAACGCCGAAAGCCGCCGCCGCCTGGTCGATCTTGTTGATGAACGAGGGGGAAACAGCGCCGTTTCCGAACGAGTTGCCCTTATCCATAGTGCCGCCAACGGCTACCGCGCCGACAGTATGGCCGCTGCCTTTGAGGTCGCCCTTAGTGAAATACTGAAAGTCGCTAAGGATATTGCCAATGGTATACGCCTTATCGTAGCGGTCGTCAGAACCATCAGCAAAGGCGTTTGCCGCGAATGTGCCCACAGCTATGGAAGCCGCAAGCAGGGTCGAGAGCACCCGTTTTACAAGCGGGTGTTTCTGCTTTGTCTTTTCCATATTTTTTCTCCCTTTCAGATATTAACATATAGTAAAAACATTATACAATAAATCAGTTCCTTTGTCAACGGCATACCGCCAGAATTTTGCTAAATTTTTGTACCATTTTATGATAATTTTATACAATAGTCCTAGCGGGTATACCTTTTATAATATATAGCCATATAGCCGCTCAAATTGCGCAAAAGCTGTTGACAAGGGGGCGCTTTTGTGTTACTATAAATTTGATACAACTTTTTTGGAGGAAAATTTATGAAGTATACAAACCCGATAGTAAAGGGATTTTATCCCGACCCCAGCGTTTGCTATGCTGAGGGCAAATATTACATGGTGTGCAGCTCTTTTCAGTATTTCCCCGGAGTGCCTCTTTTTGAGAGCACTGACCTTATCAACTGGGAGCAGATAGGCTATGTGCTCACCCGCGAAAATCAAGTCATGCTGGATAAAATAAACAGCTCCGGCGGCGTTTTCGCGCCGACTATCCGTTACAACGACGGCAGATTTTACATGGTCACTACCAACGACACCACTCATCAGAATTTTTACGTCTATACCGATGATATTCGCGGCGAATGGTCTGACCCGATATACGTCGATCAGGGCGGCATAGACCCCTCGCTATATTTCGAGGACGGCAGGACGTTTTTCATCAGCAACGGCGTTGACGAAGAGGGCAAGAGCGGCGTTATACAGTGCGAGATCGACATCGCCACGGGCAAAAAGCTGACGGCGGGCAAGTGCATATGGCAGGGCTCGGGCGGCAGATACCTTGAAAGCCCGCATATGTACAAAATTGGCGAATGGTACTACCTCATGGCGGCTGAGGGTGGCACTGAGTACGGACATATGGTGACCTGCGCGCGCGCAAAGTCGGTGTGGGGCGAATTTATCGGCAACCCGAACAATCCCGTGCTGACCAACCGCAACAAAGCACCGTACATCATTCAGGGCATTGGCCACGGCGACCTTATCCGCGGCGCGGACGGCGAGTGGCACATACTTACGCTTGGTTTCAGACAGATACATATATGGCAGCCGTACCACCATCTGGGCAGGGAAGTGTTCCTTACGCCCGTCAAGTTCGGCGAGGACGGCTGGTTCACGGCGGGCGACGGCACTACGGACGAAAGTTACGAGATAGCGGGCGATTTTGAGCAGCGCGAGAAGAAGCTTTACACGTTTGAGAACACGAAGTGGAACGTTGACTGGAGCTATATGCGCCGTCCTGATCTTAGCAATTACGAGCTTGGCGAGAACAGCGCGGTTCTTCACGGCTGCGCGCTCACGCTGGACGATGTAGATTCTCCGACGTTCATTGCGCTGCGTCAGCGTGATTTCCGTTCGCAGCTCAGCGTAGACCTCACGCTCGACGGCGGCGAAGCGGGCGTTACGGTGTATTCCTGCGAAAACGAGCACTACGACCTTTGTCTGAGGAAGCAGGGCGGCGAGCTGAAAGCTGTGCTGAAGCTGAACATCGGCGGCATAAAGCACACGCAGGCTGAGATCTCGCTTGGCAACGCGGATTCGGCGAAGCTGATCGTGCGCAGCGCCGAACTTTTCTACAATTTCTACGTTCAGGCAGGTGGCGAGGAGCACGAGCTGGGCTATGCGCAGAGCAAGTATCTCTCGAGCGAGGTTTCGGGCGGCTTCACGGGCGCGATGCTGGGTCTTTGCGCAGTAGACGCGGCGGGCAGCAGCCGTGCGGAGTTCAAGAATTTCGAGCTGAAATACGAATAATACGAACAGAGCAGATGAGCAGGCGTTCCGAGTGGGCGTCTGCTTTTTGTGTATAAATATTTAATAAGATTTATGATTAAAATATATCATCAAACGCTTGACAGGTGCACGATGTTGTGATATAATATTAAAGTACCAATGAGAACTAAATATCACACAGGGGTATAGCTCAGATGGTAGAGCAGCGGTCTCCAAAACCGCGTGTCGAGAGTTCGAG
>DBEZOM010000203.1:0-28458 GCA_048252855.1 Ruminococcus sp. | reverse complement strand
GAAAAAGAGAAATACCCCGCGTGCCCGGCGCCCTCAGAATATGAGAAACCGCCCGCCGCAAAACCGCGTAAACGTTAATGCGAACCCTAACGCCAACGTGAACGCAAATTTCGGCAGCGGCAATAAAGACGCAAAGCGCGCAAAAAACAACAAAAAGAAGAACAATAAAACCGGCGTGAACCCTTTCGTAAGAGTGCTGAAGATAGTCGGCACGCTCGCGCTTTCCTGCTTTATGATAGTAATTATCACGGGCTCGATATTCGCGACGGCGCTTACCATCTATATACTGAATTTTGCGGATACTACCACTACCGTCAGCCTTGACGAAAACGTAGTTACCAGCAACGTTTCGAGATTTATGTACAAAAATCCCGATTACGATGAGGACGACGAGGACTCGGAAGAGTACCTGCTGTATTACGGCATAAAGAACGCCAACCGCAAGGCGGCTTGGGTAGACCTCGAGCAGATACCCTCTTACGTTCAGGACGCTTTCGTTTACACTGAGGACGAGCGCTTTTATTCGCACGACGGCGTAGACTTTAAGCGTACATTCGTAGCTATCGCGAAAACGCTGCTTGGCTCGCAGCAGGGCGGTTCTACCATCACGCAGCAGACGATAAAGAACATCACCGACGACGACGCGGCGCTCGGCGCTGAGGGCGTAGAGCGTAAGATACGCGAGATATTCCGCGCGATAAACGTCGAGAAGGTGTACACCAAAGAAGACATCATCGAAGCGTACCTAAACGTTATCGAATTCGGTACTTCGGTGGACGAGATAGTCGGCATACAGGCGGCGGCGAACTTCTACTTCAAGAAGGACGTTTCCGAGCTGAACCTCGCGCAGGCGGCTTCGCTCGCGGGCATGATAAAAGGCCCCGCTATGTACAATCCGCTGGAGCATAAGGATAAAAACCGCATACGTCTTGACTACTGTCTTGATAAAATGCTGGAAAACGGCGCTATCTCGGACGACGAGTACGACAAGGCGCAGAAGCAGGCCGACAAGCTCAAAGTTTACGGCGACCACGATTTCTCCTCGGTAGAGGAAGAGAACGATATTCCCGACGATCAGGGCCCGACCTCTTGGTTCATGGACGCCGCTATAAATCAGGCGATAACCGAGATCTCGGAAGTAAAGGGTATCTCTTGGGACGAGGCGCAGACCCGCCTTAACGAGGGCGGCTACACCGTTTACACCACCGTGGATATAGATATGCAGGAGAAGATGGAGGAGCAGATGCGCGATAACTCCAACTTCCAGACATGGAGCTTTGACGGCGACAAGCTGAAATCAGGCTTTATCTGCATGAACTACAACGGCGAAGTGCAGGCGATAGTCAGCGACAGAACTAAGAAGAAAAAGAGCCTTATATTCAACAGAGTAACGCAGGGCAGACGTTCGCCCGGTTCGTGTATCAAGCCGATAGCTTCCTACGCGCCCGCGCTTGACCAAGACCTGATAACCTACTCCTCGCTGATAGTGGACGAGCCTATAGAGATAGACGCCGATAACGACGGACAGACCGAAAAGTGGCCTGTAAACTACTCGGAATACGGCGAGAGCGCTAACTGGTCGGGCAAGAGCTACACCTCTTGGCAGATGATAATGAAGTCGCTCAATACCGCGCCCGCGCAGCTCGTACAGAAGATGACCCCCGCTTACTGCTTCAATTTCCTCAAGGAAAAGCTCGACGTTACCACCCTCGATGATGATTACGACCCCGACTACTCGGCTATGACCGTCGGCGGTATGCATCAGGGTATGTGCCTCGAAGAGCTGGTAGGCGCTTATATGATATTCGGCAACGGCGGAAAGAAGTATGAAACTACCTACATTTCCAGCATAGAGGAAGCCGACGGAACAGTTATCTACGAGCACGGCGACGGCTATAAGCAGGCTATAAGCGACTCGACCGCTTACGTTATGAACAAGATGATGCAGAAGGTAGTCACCGAATCGGAAGGTACGGGACGCTATGCACGCCTTAACAACACCGTAGTTGCCGCTAAGACGGGTACTTCGTCTGACTGGGTAGACTTGAACTTCGTAGGCTGCACGCCCGACTATGTGAGCGGCGTATGGATAGGTTACGAGAAGTGGAAGAAGATACCTACCGACCAGTACCAGAACATCGGCGCTATATGGAAGAACCTCTTCGGCGATGTTGCTGAAAACGAAAAGAACCACGATTTTGAAATGCCCGACTCGGTAAAGGAGCTTCGCTACTGCACCAAAACGGGACTTATAGCAGGAGATTACTGCGGCTCGACAGACGTAGGCTACTACAAGGCCTCGAATATCCCGCAGACCTGCTCAGGCTACCACGGATAATTTCTACGCAGCCTGTATCACAAAAATATTGCGGCTGCCGCACCCGTAACGACGATGTTACACGAAAAAGTGCGGCAGCTTTTTTTGTCAGGAGAGATGTTTTTTATGCAGAAGATAAGACTTTGCTGCCCCTGCCATTTCGGACTGGAAAGCGTGCTGAAATTTGAGATAACAAAGCTGGGCGGCAAAAACCTTACCGTTACCGACGGCAAAATATCGTTCGACGGCGACCCCGCTATGATAGCTAAGGCGAACATCTGCCTTGCCACAGCCGAGCGCGTGCTGATAGAGCTGGGCAGCTTCCGCGCGGAAACTTTCGAGCAGCTTTTCGAGGGCACATACGCCCTGCCGCTGGAGCAGTACATCGGCAAAAACGACGCATTCCCCGTAAAGGGCCACAGCCTTAATTCAAAGCTGCACAGCATACCGCACTGCCAGAGCATCATCAAAAAGGCGGCGAGCAAGCGGCTGGGTCAGAAATACGGCATGGAATGGCTGGAGGAGGACGGCGCTCTGCACCAGCTTCAGTTCAACATAATGAAAGACGTTTGCACCCTCTACCTCGACACCACGGGGCAGGGCCTGCACAAGCGCGGATACCGCCGCAACTCAAACGCCGCGCCGATAAAGGAAACACTGGCGGCGGGCATAATCGACCTCGCACGCGTGCGCGCGGACAGCGTGGTCTGCGACCCCATGTGCGGCTCGGGAACTTTCCTCATCGAGGCGGCTTACAAGGCGCTCAGCGTTGCGCCGGGTCTGCGCAGAAGCTTTGCGGCGGAGAAGTGGGATCAAATACCCGCCGAGCTTTGGCGCTTTGAGCGCGCGGCGGCTATGGAAAAGCTCGACCGCGAGGGTACTTTCCACGCCTACGGCTCAGACATCGACCCCGCTTCGGTAGACCTCAGCATAATGAACGCAAAAAAGGCGGGCGTGGCTTCAAAGATCACCATAAAAGAGCAGGACGTTATGAAATTCACTCCGCCCGAAGGCTCTATAACCATCTGCAACCCGCCCTACGGCGAGAGAATGCTCGAGATAAAGCAGGCGGAAGAGCTTTACAAGCGCCTTGGTGAGCGCATAAAGCCCGACGCTTCGCACCCCGCCGTGATAATCTCGCCCGACGAAGACTTTGAAAAATTCTTCGGTAAAAAGGCGGACAAAAAGCGCAAGCTGTATAACGGCATGATAAAGTGCAATCTGTATATGTATTTCAAGTAAACGGAGGATAAAAATGTCAGCAAAAATATCAGCAGTAGTTTTTGATATGGACGGCGTTATCTTCGATACTGAGCGCCTGAGTCTGGAGTGCTGGAAGCTGCTCGCCGACCGCGAGGGGCTTGAGGGCATAGAGGAGGTCTGCAAGCGCTGTATCGGCAGAACTACGCCCGAGAGCATAATTATCCTGCGCGAGGCTTACGGCGAGGGGCTAGACGTTGCCGGTCTGCGCGCCGAGCTTTCCACCCTGCTGCACAAGACGATAGCCGAGCATGGTATGCCGATAAAGACAGGCGTGCGCGAGATACTCGACTTCTTGAAAAAGAGCGGCGTGCCTACCGCGCTGGCTTCATCTACCAGATACGTTACCGTGACGAGCCAGCTTGGCGACGCGGGATTTCTCGACTATTTCAGCGTTGTTGTAGGTGGAGATATGGCTGAGCACGGCAAGCCCGCGCCCGATATTTACCTCGCCGCCTGCGAAAAGCTGGGCGTAGACCCCGCCGAAGCGATAGCCGTAGAGGACTCGTACAACGGCATACGCGCGGCGCACGCTGCGGGAATGAAGCCCGTTATGGTGCCCGACATACTGCCGCCCGACGACGAGATGCGCGAAAAAGCGGTGCACATCTGCCGCGACCTGCACGAGGCGCGCAAAGTGATAGCCGAAATGCTCGCGCAATAAAATTTTGAAAAAGCATTGCAAAAAGCGCGGCTTTGTAGTATAATGTATAGTGTACTCAATTTTACAGACCATTTGACCAGGAGGTAATTTACATATGTGTGGTTTCGTTGGATTTACCAACCATATAAACGACGCTTCCATCGTGGTGGAAAAAATGATGGACAGAATAGCTCACCGCGGCCCCGACCAGGCGGGCAAGTACGTTGACGAAAAGGTGGCTATGGGCTTCCGCAGACTTTCCATAATCGACCTTTCCGAGCTGGGCAGCCAGCCTATGTTCAACGAAGACGGCTCTGTCGCCATCACTTTCAACGGCGAGATATACAATTTTCAGGAGCTGCGCGAAGAGCTTATCGCAGCGGGACACAAGTTCAAGAGCAAGGCTGATACCGAAGTTCTTATCCACGGCTACGAGCAGTGGGATTACGAAACGCTGCTGAATAAGCTGCGCGGTATGTTCGGCTTCGTTATCTACGATAAAAATAAAGACTTAGTATTCGGCGCGCGCGATTTCTTCGGCATAAAGCCCGTTTACTACGGCAAATTCGGCGAAACGCTGATGTGGGGCAGCGAGATAAAGAGCTTCCTCGAGCACCCCGAGTTCAAAAAAGAGCTGAACACCTCGGCGCTCGAAAATTACCTCACTTTCCAGTATTCGCCCACTACCGAAACCTTCTTCAAGAACGTATACAAGCTGCCCGCGGCGCACTACTTCACCTACTGCGGCGGCAAGCTCGATGTAAAGCGCTACTGGGAGATAAAATTCACCCCCGATGAAAAGCCCGAGCTTGAAGACTGGGTAAACGACATTACCGATACTTTCAAAAACAGCGTTTCGGCGCACAAGATAGCCGACGTTGAGGTAGGCTCGTTCCTTTCGAGCGGCGTTGACTCCAGCTACGTTGCCGCCGTTGCGAACGTAGATAAGACCTTTACCGTAGGCTTCGGCGAGGACGAAAAGTACAACGAGATAGGCTACGCTAAGGAGTTCTCGAAGTACATCGGCAAAGAAAATACCTCGCGCGTTATCTCCCCCGAAGATTACTGGGGCAATTTCGCGAAGATACAGTACCATATGGACGAACCGCTCGCCGACCCCGCTGCGGTAGCCCTCTTCTTCGTCTGCAAGCTGGCTGCCGAAAAGGTAAAAGTAGTACTCTCGGGCGAGGGCGCTGACGAGATATTCGGCGGATACAATATCTACCACAACCCCGACGATATGGCAAGCTACGAGAAGATACCGAAGCCGATAAGAAGAGCCGTAGGCAAGGCTGCTTCGCACCTGCCGCATAAGCACGGCGTAAACTTCCTTATCCGCGGCGGTCAGGACTTGCAGGAACGCTTTATCGGCAACGCGTATATGTTCACGCCGAAGGAGCGCAAGGAGCTGCTGAAAATAAACACCTCCGCCCCCGACCCGCAGGCTATCACCAAGCCTTTTTACGATAAGTGCGCGGATAACGACCCCGTAACGCAGATGCAGTACCTAGACCTGCACCTCTGGATGACGGGCGATATACTGCTGAAAGCGGATAAGATGAGCATGGCTCATTCGCTCGAGCTGCGCGTGCCTTTCCTCGATAAGAAAGTTATGACGCTGGCTGAGCGTATACCGAAGAGATACCGCGTTACCAGCGAGAACACCAAGTACGCTATGCGTCTTGCCGCGCTGAAAGCCTGCCCTCCGCAGACCGCGAACAAGAAAAAGCTCGGCTTCCCCGTGCCTATACGCGTATGGCTGAAAGAGGACGAATATTACAACGTTGTAAAAGATAAGTTCCTCTCGGCAGACTCGCAGAAGTTCTTCAATACCGATAAGCTCGTAGAGCTGCTCGACGAGCACCGCGCAGGCCATTACGACTACTCGCGTAAGATCTGGACGGTATACACCTTCCTCGTATGGTACGACGTATATTTCAATCAGGAAAAGTAATACAAACATACAAACATAAGAAAAGACCGGTGCAAAGCCGGTCTTTTTTCGTTACTTGTTCGCGTATGGGTCGATGAATGAAACGGGGTCTATCCACTCGCCGTTCTTTTTCAGACCGAAATGCAGGTGCGGGCCGCTCGCCGCCTCGATCTCGGCAGTTTCGCCTACCGCGCCGATAACCTGCCCCGACTGCACCTTGTCGCCCTCCTTTACCGAAACGGCTGAGGAGAGGTTGTAGTAGTAGCCCATAACGCCGCTGCCGTGGTCGATGATAACGGTGTAGCCCCAAAGCGCGTCTTTCTCCACCTGCGTTACCTCGCCCTTGTTCATAGCCTTTACCGGCGTGCCCGCCTCGGCGGAGATGTCTACGCCGTCGTGCGTTTTCCAAACGTTCAGCGTTTCGCTTTTTACAAGCTCGCCGCCGCTGAACGGCTCGAGAATATCGCCGTTTACGGGCATAACGTTCGGCTGGGTCTTTTCGTCAGGGTCTTCCGCGCGGGAAGAGGAAGAAGAGTCCTTTGCCACGCCGCTCTGCTTATTATCCGCCTGCGCGGCAGAGTCGGAAAGCGATGAAAGCCCGCTCTGGGAAAACGAATAGTCGAAGCTTTTCTCTGCGTTTTTTACCGCCTTGCCGTAAGCCGCAGCGCCTGCGCCGCCCGCCGCCAGCACTACCGCCGCGAGGGTGATGTATGCGCCTTTTCCGCCGATGAGCTTGGCGATCTTACTGTCTTTGATAGATCTCATGATATTTTTTCAAGCCTTTCCCCGATTTAAAATTCTTAGCGGCTTGCCGCACGGGCGGTGCGCGAAATCGGAAAGCGCAGCCCCTTTGGAAATATTATGGAGCATACGGGGAAAATTTATGCAATAATTTTTCGCCTAAATTTGTCAAAGTTCTCTAAAAACACTTGATTTTTAATACAAACAATGGTACAATAGGTACTGAAAGGCGGTGCATTACTTATGATAAGAGTGGCAATAGCGGACGACGAAAAAAACATCTGCGATACCATGCGGAAATATATAGGGGAGTATGTTACCACCTCAGATATGGATTTTGAAGTAAAATGCTTCACCTCCTGCGAGGAACTGATGAACGCCGTTATGCGCGAGGATATGTATGATCTGATATTTTTAGACATAGAGTTCTCGAAAGACGGCGAGGAGATGAACGGGATAGAGTTTGGCAAAAAGCTGCGCTCTATATGGCGAAACGACAACGCGGCGATAGTTTACGTTACCTCATACAAGGAATACGCCATCGACGCGATAAAGATACGCCCGTATGACTACATCGAAAAGCCCGTGCGTTACGAGCGAATGAAAGAGCTGCTGGATTCTTATGTGGACGATTACCGGTTTGGCAAAAACGTATTTGAATTTCTCTCAAACAAGATAATCAACCGCGTTACCATCTCGAACATACGCTATTTTGAGAGCGACGGCAGGCGGCTTATAATACACACTCTGAATAACGATTATAACTTCTACGGCAAAATGGTCGATATAGAGCGCGACCCGCGTTTCAGAGATTTTGTGCGGATACATAAATCATATCTGGTAAATATCAATTTCGTTGAGAAATTCACGTCTGCGGCTGTAATAATGATAGGCGTGAACAGCGAGCAGCTGCCCGTAAGCAGGGCGAACAGAACGGAGATAACCGAAAGGCTTATGAGGAGGAAATAAGGAGTGCAGACATTATTCTATTTGTTTTCCAACCTGTTCCATATATACGGTATGTATATGTTCGCAAATGTATTTTTTCAAGGGCGGTGCAGAAGCCGTAAGCTCGAAGCCGTCCTCTATACCGCGTATTTCGCGCTAAACAGCGGGGCGTACCTGCTGTTTCATAACTGGGCGATAACGCTGGTTTCAAATATCCTGCCATTTTTCGCGATAACGTTTTTGTATAAAGAGGGCATGGTGCGGCGTGTGCTGAACGTCGCGGCGATATACGCTATCACAATGGGCTGCGACGTGCTCGTCATGACTTTGCAGAACATGATGCATATAGAGTCGGCGATATTCAGCGAGGGCTTCGCGACTTCGCTTGTGGTGATAGCGGCGGCAGACCTCAGCAACAAGCGCCTGCATATGAAGAAAGACATTCTCGGCAGAACGCCCGCTATGTATTACGTCACACTGCTTTTTGTTCCGCTGGGCAGTATATTCATAGCCTACTTTACAGCTAAGGGGCTTGACGCTGTCTCGCTCATCACTGCGGTGATACTTCTGCTGATAAATATCGACATTTTCTACCTCTACGATAACGTTATAGATCTCTTCTCCGAGCGCTGCGAAAGAGAGATGATGGAGGGGCAGAACAAGGCTATACAAAATCAGCTCGAAGTAGTTCAGCAGTCGCAGCTTCGCATACGCTGCTTAAAGCACGATATGGACAATCATCTGCTGCGGCTTAAAGACCTGCTTGAAAAGGAAAAAGCCGAAGCGCTGGAGTATCTTGAAACCGCTAAGGGCAGCACGGCGGCGGATAAAAAGCTGATAGACAGCGGCAACGACCTTATCGACAGTATGCTCAATTACAAGCTTTCGCGCCTGCACGATAACGTTGAACAAAAGTACGATATAGTAGTGCCGAAAGACCTAAGCTTCACCGAATTTGACTTGAACGTAATAATAGGCAACCTCGCCGACAACGCCCTCGAAGCGCTAGAGCAGCTGCCCTCTGACGAGCCTAAAAAGCTGGAGATAAGCATACGTTACAAGCAGGGGTATCTTAAAGTGTATTTCGGCAACACCTTCGACGGCATAATGCCCGAGGACGGCAGCCGCAAGCGCGACCACGAAAACCACGGCTTGGGTCTGAAAAGCGTGGAGCGTATAGTTCATAAATACGGCGGCGATATGCGCACCGAAGTTTCCGATAACTGGTACGAAATATCGCTGATAATGTACACGGCGTAAACCAATGTAAATTGGCATGATATATAAAAATATGAAGATTTTGATAACACGGCCGCTCACAAAAAGAGCGGCTGAATGTTATTTTTGACATTTCCCCGGCAGTTCACTACATTTCACCAAACAAGTTTTAAAAAATAGTGTATAATATACATACGATTTGAAAACTTAGGAGGTGAAAAAAATTGAAGAGCAAACTTTTTAAGATCAGCACCCGCTTAGGCAAGGTTTTTGCGGCACTGGCTATGGCAGTTACCATCTCTAACGTAAACTCCACCTGCGTATTTATCTCGCACCAGCCCGAAATGCCTGCTGAGAGCAAGAAGCTCCGCAAGTTCTGATGTTTGAGAAAACCGCAGATAAGCTTACCCGCGGGCTTTGCAGCAGGGGAGTGATAGCCGAGAGCGAGGCGGCGCTTTACCGCTACGGCTTCGATATGGCGCTCACTATGCTGCTCAACATCGTAAGCACCGCGGCAGTAGGGCTGATCTTCGGCATGGTATTTGAAAGCATAGCTTTTCTGGTCTGCTACATACCGCTGAGAAGCTATGCCGGAGGATACCACTCTGAAACTCCGCTGAGGTGCTATTTTTTATCGCTCGCGATGATAGCCGCGGTGCTGGCCGCGCTGAAATTCCTGCCGCTTGGCGCGGCGGGGTACGCTGTATTCATGGCGGCGGGCGCGGCGCTCTGCGCACTGCTTTCCCCCGTAGAAGACCACAACAAGCCGCTCGACGAAGCCGAGGTGCGGGTATACCGCCGCCGCGCGCTTACGATACTGGCGGCAGAGGTCTGCATATGGGCGGTCACGGGGCTGATGCTTCGCTTTAAGTGCGGGCTGATACCTATTTCCGTGTTTACCGAGGGGCTGATGCTCGCGGCGGGCAGGATAAAGAATACACGTCTAAAATAATAAAATGCTATCTACAAATGACTTATGACTTATGAAAAATATCCCGCAGGGCTGAAAAAACGCTTTGCGGGATATTTTTTGCGCGCTATTGCAATTTTGAGATAAACGTGGTATAATTGTATTATGACAAAATCCCTTTGAAAGGAAATGATACATGATGAATAAGAAGATCGCTGTTATAAAGGGCGACGGAATAGGCCCTGAGATAGTTACCGAGGCTATGAAGGTGCTCGATAAGGTGGCTGAAAAGTACGGCCACAAGTTCGATTACACTCAGCTTCTTATGGGCGGCTGCTCTATTGACGTCAACGGCGTGCCGCTTACCGATGAAACTATCGCTGAGTGCAAGGCGAGCGACGCCGTGCTGATGGGCTCTATCGGCGGCAACACTACCACCTCCCCTTGGTACAAGCTTCCCGCTAACCTGCGCCCCGAAGCAGGCCTGCTAAAGATACGCAAAGAGCTTGGACTTTTTGCTAACCTGCGCCCCTGCCTGCTTTACCCGCAGCTCTCAGGCGCTTGTCCGCTGAAAGAAGAGATCTCGGCTAAGGGCTTTGATATGCTGATAATGCGCGAGCTTACCGGCGGACTTTACTTCGGCGCACGCAAGACCGAGGAAGTTGACGGCGTTATGACCGCGGTAGATACCCTTTCTTACAACGAAAAGGAGATCAGACGTATAGCTGTAAAGGCTTTCGAGGTAGCTATGAAGCGCAGAAAGAAAGTCACCAGCGTAGATAAGGCGAACGTTCTCGATTCCTCGCGCCTTTGGAGAAAGATAGTTACCGAAGTAGCGACGGATTACCCCGAGGTAGAGCTTGAGCATATGCTGGTAGACAACAGCGCTATGCAGCTCGTTCGCGACCCCGCGCAGTTCGACGTTATGGTAACTGAAAATATGTTCGGCGATATTCTTTCCGACGAAGCTTCTATGATAACAGGCTCTATCGGTATGCTGCCCTCCGCAAGCATGAACGAAACTAAGTTCGGTCTGTATGAGCCGAGCGGCGGATCTGCACCCGACATCGCGGGTCAGGATAAGGCGAACCCGATAGCTACTATACTTTCCGCGGCTATGATGCTGAGATATTCTTTCGATATGACAGAAGAAGCCGACGCGGTAGAGGCTGCCGTTACTAAGGTGCTCGAAGAGGGTTACAGAACAGGCGACATAATGTCTGAGGGCTGCAAGCCCGTAAGCTGCTCGCAGATGGGAACGCTCATCGCAGAGAGAGTTTGATACAGACTTCACAACTGAAAAACACAATGGAGCGCTTTCGCCCGCAATATATAGCGGCGCGGGGGCGCTTTTTTGCGGTGGGATAAAAAGTTGCGTAAATTCATAAAAATACTATTGAATGTATCGGCGTTATGTGGTATGATATAATGTGTATTTCTGTATGCAGATACGGACGGATATACATATTATGTAAATCGGCAAACGAGAATGACTATCACAAATATATAAACGATATACCCGAACAGGAGGTAAATTATCATGTGCGGAATAGTAGGATATGTAGGAAAGAAAGATTGCACAAGAGTGCTGCTCGACTCGCTGAAAAAGCTGGAGTACCGCGGCTACGACTCGGCAGGAGTGGCTGTTTTTGAAAACGGCGAAATAAAGATCTCAAAATCAAAGGGCAGACTTGCCGTTCTGGAGCAGAAGCTGCAAAAAGAGGGCTGGATAAACGGCACTTGCGGCATAGGCCATACCCGCTGGGCTACCCACGGCGAACCCTCTGACATAAACTCTCACCCCCACGGCAGCGCCAGAGTTACCATAGTACATAACGGAATAATCGAGAATTACCAGAAGATAAAGGCTTTTCTGATAAAGAAAGGCTACACTTTTGAGAGCGAGACCGACACCGAAACAGTTGCTAAGCTGCTTGACTATTACTACGAGGGCGACCCCATGGCGGCTATACAGAAGGTGTTGGGCGAGATAGAGGGCTCTTACGCGCTGGGCATGATGTTTAAAGATTTCCCGAACCGCGTTTACGCCGTGCGCAAGGATTCTCCGCTGATAGTAGGCGTTGGCGAGGACGAGGCTTTCATAGCTTCCGACGTGCCCGCTATAATCAAGTATACAAGAAATTATTACCTTATAGATCAGGACGAGATAGTGGTTCTCGACGACGGCAAAGCGGGCATTTACGATATTCACGGTATGCCAGTTGAAAAAGAACTCATGACCGCTGACTGGGATATGGAAGCGGCTGAAAAGGGCGGCTACCCGCACTTTATGCTCAAAGAGATAAACGATCAGCCCACCGCTATAAAGACCACCATCACCCCGCGTATAAACGAGGGTATGCCAGACCTCAGCGAGTGCGGAATGACGCTGGAGAAGCTTTCGGGCTATCAGAACATTTTCGTAGTAGCCTGCGGAACGGCTATGCACGCGGGACTGGTAGGCAAGTACGTTATAGAACAGCTCGCGCGCGTGCCCGTAACGGTAGACGTAGCGAGCGAATTCAGATACCGCAATCCTATACTCAGCGATAAAGACCTTGTTATAGTAGTATCGCAGTCGGGCGAAACGGCTGACACGCTCGAGGCTCTGCGCCTTTCCAAAAATGTCGGCGCGGATACCCTCGCTATCGTAAACGTAAAGGGCTCTTCCATCGCGCGCGAAGCGGATATGGTGCTCTACACCCACGCAGGCCCCGAGATCTCGGTAGCTTCCACAAAGGCTTACATCGTGCAGATAGCGGTGTTCTACCTTATAGCTTTCGAGCTGGCTTTCGCAAAGGGCGCTATCTCTGAGGAGGAGTGCCGCAGACTTACAGGCGTGCTCCAGAGCGTGCCCGACCTTATAAACGTAGTTCTCCAGCAGGCGGAGCAGTGCAAGTACATAGCTTCCAAGCTGATAAACGCGGGCAACCTGCTCTACATCGGCAGAGGTCTTGACTACGCGCTTTCTATGGAAGGCTCGCTGAAGCTGAAAGAGATCTCGTACATACATTCCGAATCATACGCGGCGGGCGAGCTGAAACACGGCACTATCTCGCTTGTTACCGAGGGTATGCCCGTTATCGCGGTGGCTACTCAGCGCGAGCTTTTTGACAAGACCGTCAGCAACGTAAAGGAAGTAAAGGCGCGCGGAGCTTCGGTAATATTCGTTACGCACAGCTACAAGACCATAGAGAGCGACGTTGCGGAGTATAAGATAGGTCTGCCGACCATCGACGATATACTCATGCCGCTGCCCGCGGTAGTGCCGCTGCAGCTTATAGCTTACTACACCGCAGTGCTAAAGGGCAACGACGTAGATAAGCCGAGAAACCTTGCTAAGTCGGTAACGGTGGAATAATATGGCGTACAAAGCTTGCATTTTTGATTTCGACCTTACCCTTGCCGATTCGTCGAAGGGCATACTGATATGCTTCAAGTACGTTTTGGAGCGGTTCGGCTATCCGCCAAAGGACGATAAGACGATATATGACACGATAGGCATGACCTTGGTAGACGCTTTCGACCTGCTTACCGATACGCCGAATAACCCTCAGCGCGAGGATATGCGCGTCGCCTACGTCAAAAAGGCGGACGAAGTGATGGTGAAAAACACCTTCTTTTACAGCGGCGTTATAGCGGCTATGAAAGACCTGCGCGCGCAGGGCGTGAAGATAGGCATATGCTCTACGAAATACCGCTACCGCATAGCGGATACTTTCGCCGCGCAGGCGGGTGAAACGCCCGCAGACCTTATCATAGGCGGCGAGGACGTGCCGAGCGGCATGGCTAAGCCCGACCCCTGCGGCCTGCTGAAATGTATAGAGGGCTTGGGCGCGGAGAAGTCGGAAACGCTTTACGTCGGCGACAGCTACATCGACGCGGAAACGGCGCAGAGAGCGGGCGTAGACTTCGCGGGTGTGCTCACAGGCTCTACCACGGCGGAGGATTTCGCAAAATACCCTAGCGTTTTGATAGCGCAGGGCGCGGCGGACGTTATGGCGTATGCCAGTAAGAATAAACAGTAAAAAAATAAGCAACAAATCATTAACAACTCTTGATATTGGGCCGAAAAAGTGGTATAATATTATGATAGGATAATTTGTGCTTTTATAAATGAAGTAAAGAAGGTATTGAAAATGCTGAGATCTATGACCGGCTTCGGCAGAGAACGAGCCGCTTTCGACGAAAGAGAGATACTGGTGGAGATCCGCTCGGTGAACCACCGCTTTTACGAATTTACGGCGCGCACGCCCCGCGCTTACGGCTATCTGGACGAGAAACTGAAATCGCTGCTGGGCGGCAAGATAACCCGCGGCAAGGTCGAAGTCTCGGTCTACATCTACAATAAAGAGGGCGTGAACGCCGACATCACGGTGAATAAAGAGATAGCGCACGGCTACCTCGACGCACTGCGCGCCGCCGCCCCCGAGCTGGCGGTAGAGGACGACCTAAAGCTTTCAGATATAATGCGCCTGCCCGACCTCTTCACAGTAGTGAAAACGCAGGAAAAGGACGAGCAGGTGTGGGAGCAGGTGAAGCAGACCGCCGAGAGCGCGCTAGAGAAATTCGTAGAGATGCGCGAGGTGGAGGGCGTGAAGATGCACGACGACATCGCTTCGCGGCTGAATTACATCGAGCAGATGGTGAAAAGCGTAGAGGAACGCTCGCCCAAGGTGAACGACCTTTACCGCGAGAAACTTTACGCAAAGCTCACCGAGCTGCTGAAAGACCGCAATATAGACGACAGCAGGGTGCTCACCGAAGCGGCGATATTCTCGGAAAAGACCGCCGTGGACGAAGAAACGGTGCGCCTGCACAGCCACATTGCGCAGTTCCGCACGCTGATAAACAGCAGCGAGCCGGTAGGCAGAAAGCTGGACTTTTTGGTGCAGGAGATGAACCGCGAGGTAAACACCACAGGCTCGAAATGCTCAGACTTAGAGATCACCAAAACGGTGGTAGACCTAAAGAGCGAGATCGAGAAGATACGCGAGCAGATACAGAACGTGGAGTAAAAGCATATGCAGCTGATAAACATAGGCTTCGGCAACTTCATATCGGCTGAAAGGCTGATAGCGGTGGCAGCGCCCGAATCCGCGCCCGTAAAAAGGCTGGTGCAGGAAGCGCGCGACCGCGGAACGCTCATAGACGCCTCATGCGGCAAGAAAACGCGGTCGGTTATAATAATGGACAGCGACCACGTTGTGCTCTCAGCCCTCTCGACTGAAAGCGTTTACGGCAGAGCCGCAGGCAAAACGGAGGATGACCAAGATGAATAACGCAAAGCTTTTTATAATCTCAGCCCCATCGGGCTGCGGCAAGGGCACGCTTATAAAAGAGCTTAGCCGCGATAACGAGATATTCAATTCCATATCGTGCACCACAAGAGCGCCGCGCGAGGGCGAGCTTGACGGCGTGCACTACAACTTCATCACCCGCGAGGAATTTGGCAAACTGGCGGAAAACGACGGCTTTTTAGAGCACGCGGAATTTAGCGGAAACTGCTACGGCACGCCGAAAGCGCCTGTAGAGCAAAAGCTTGCCGCAGGAATAGACGTGCTGCTGGAGATAGAGCCGCAGGGCGCATTTCAGGTAAAGGCGAAGATGCCCGAAGCCGTAATGCTCTTTATACTGCCCCCCTCGATAAGCTCGCTCGACCGCAGGCTGCACCGCCGCGCGCAGGAATCGGGCGAAACGGAAGAGATGATACAAAAGCGCCTATCTACCGCTAAGGGCGATATAGAGCGCGCTTACGATTACGATTATGTGATGGTCAACGGCGACCTCGATAAGGCTGTCAGCGACCTGAAAAATATATTCCATTCAGCAAAAAACGGCGGCGAGGGGCTGGAAAGCTTTAAAGCCGCGAACCAAAAAGATATTATAGATGAGGTGCTTAAAAATGCTTAGACCCGCAGCAGTACAGATTTTAAAGAACAATGAAAGCTATTATTCACTCGTAGTAGGCGTTGCAAAGCGCGCGAGAGAGATAACCGAGGATGCTTTTGAAGAGAAAAAGGTGCTCGACGAGCGCCCTGTAAAGAAAGCGGTAGACGAATTTGCCGCCGGCGAATACAAGCTTATAGAAGACCCCGCGGTAAGACTCTGATACCCGATAAATACGGCATATGAGGGGAAGTTACTTCGCCGCAAAGACCGTGATAAACGGCGCTTCGATGAGCTTCGACAGGCACTACGACTACATTTTGCCCGAGGAGCTTGCGGATAAGGCGCAGGCGGGAATGAGGGCGCTGGTGCCTTTCGGCAGGGGAAACCGCAAGTCGGTCGCGCTGATAATAGCGATATACCCGCTGGAACATTACAGCGCCGAGCTGAAACCCGTGTTCGCGCTGATAGACAAAGAGCCGCTGATAAACGCCGAGATGCTCACCATGCTCGAGTGGATGAAGAGCAGCCTTTTCTGCACATACTTCGACGCTTACAAGACTATGGTGCCGAACGGCTTTTCATATAAGGTAAAGACGCACTACACCCTCGCGAATACCGAGCTTGACGAAAACGCCTTTACGGGCGAGGAGCTGGCGCTGATAGAGCAGGTGAGCGCTGCTAAAACGCAGAGCGCCGCCGATAAGCTGCTGACCCCCGAAAAGGGCGCTGACGAGGCGGAGAAGAAACACCTGAAAGAGCTGGTAGGCTCGCTTTTAGATAAGGGCGCGCTGGAGGAAGCTGACTTTTTCAAGCGCGCGGTAGGCGACGAAACTGAGCAGATGGTTCGGCTGAGCGAGAGTATGCTCGCAGGCGGCGTGAACGAAAAGCTCAGCGCGAAGCAGAGCGCAGTAGTGAAGCTGCTGAAAGAGCTCGGCAGCGCCTCCGCCGAGGAAGTCTGCTACATGACGGGCTGCACTAAAGCCGTGCTGAAAAGGCTGGAGGAAAAGGGCGCGATAACCCTTTACAAGACGGAGGTAATGCGCAAGGCGACCGCCGACGCAGGCGAGCGCCGCGACCCGACCGAGATACGGCTAAACGCCGAGCAGACCGTCGCTTACGAGGGAATAATGCAGCTCGTGAACGCGCGAAAGCCCGCGGGCGCACTGCTTTACGGCGTTACGGGAAGCGGAAAGACTTCGGTATTTTTTCGCCTGATAGACAGCGTGCTGAAAAGCGGACGAACGGCGCTGATGATGGTGCCCGAAATATCGCTCACGCCGCAGATGGTGAAGAAATTCAAGCTGTACTTCGGCGACGAGATAGCGCTTCTGCACTCCTCGCTCTCGCTAGGGCAGCGCGCGGACGAATTTAAACGCATACGCGGCGGAAAGGCGAAGATAGTCATAGGCACGCGCAGCGCGGTATTCGCCCCGCTGGAAAACATCGGCTTGATAATAATGGACGAAGAGGGCGAGCGGACTTACAAATCAGACCAATCGCCCAGATACCACGCCCGCGACGCGGCTATACAGCGCTGCGGCCACCACGGCTGCGTGCTGCTGATGGCTTCGGCAACGCCCTCTATCGAGAGTTTTTACTACGCGAAAACGGGCAGGTTCCACCTCTTTGAGATGCGCCACCGCTACGCCGACGCAGTCTTGCCCGAGGTGGAGATAATAGATATGCAGAGCGAAGCGGCGGCGGGCAACGGCAGCATTTTTAGCCGAAAGCTTGCCGAAGCGGTGAGCGAAACGCTCGCGAAGGGCGAGCAGGCTATACTTCTGCTCAACCGCAGGGGGTACACGACGTATATGTCATGCGCCGAGTGCCGCGAGCCGATAAGCTGCCCGAACTGCGGTCTGCCGCTGACTTTTCATAAGAAAAACGGCAGGCTGATGTGCCACTACTGCGGATTTTCGATGGCTCAGCCGACGAAATGCCCCGCCTGCGGAAGCGAAAAGCTGCGGCAGAGCGGCGTAGGCACGCAGAAAGTAGAGGACGAGCTGGGAAAACTTTTCCCGCAGGCGCGCCTGCTGAGAATGGACGCGGATACGACTTTCACGCGCGGGGCGTATGAAGAGAGCTTTTCGGCTTTCGAGCGCGGCGAGTACGATATAATGCTCGGCACGCAGATGATAGCCAAGGGGCTGAATTTCCCGAACGTGACGCTGGTGGGGATAATCTCCATCGACAAAGCGCTTTTCACGGGCGACTTCCGCAGCTACGAGCGAACTTTTTCGCTAATAACGCAGGTAGCGGGGCGCTCCGGCAGGGGCGACAAACCCGGCAGGGCTTTCATACAGACATTCGTGCCCGACCACTACGTTATAAACCTAGCGGCGCAGCAGGATTACGACGAATTTTACGAGGAGGAAACGGCGCTGAGAAAAACGCTGCTTTTCCCCCCGTACTGCGATATATGCGCGGTGAATTTCTCATCTGAGATGGAGAGCCGCGCGATAGAAGGCTCGCGCAGCTTCTTGCAGACTTTGCGCGGCAAGATAGTAAACGAGCAGATAAAGATACCCCTGCGCGTGCTTGGCCCTACCCAATGCACGCTGGGCAGGATAAACAACAGATACAGATACAGGATAATAATAAAATGCCGCGTTTCAAAGCAGCTTCACGCGCTGATCTCTGACTGCATGGTGCAATTCATGAAAGACCGCAGGTTCAGCGAGGTGCGTATTTCGGCTGACATAAACGGCGATATAGGATCATGAATCGCGAAAGGATAAATTTATGGCAATAAGAACCATCGTTAAAAACGGCGACCCCATACTCAGAAAGGTCTGCCGACCCGTTACCGACTTCGGCGAAAAGCTGCACACCGTGCTCGACGACATGGCTGAGACCATGCACGCGGCTGACGGCGTAGGGCTGGCAGGCCCGCAGGTGAGCTACCTGCGCCGAGTGGTGATAATAGACGTGGGCGAGGGCGTTATCGAGCTGATAAACCCCGAGATAACGTGGCGCTCTGACGAAACGCAGTATGTGCAGGAGGGCTGCCTTTCATGCCCGAACCAGTGGGGAATGACCACCCGCCCGAAGCGCGTAAAATTCAAGGCGCAGAACAGAAACGGCGAATGGTACGAGATGGAGGCCGAAGACCTCTTCGCGCAGGCAGTATGCCACGAACTGGATCACTTAGAGGGCAAGCTTTTCGTAGACATAGTTGAAGAATGGCTGAAGCCTGAGAACGACTGATAACTCAACAGGAGAATTAGCGATATATGGATATAGTATTCATGGGCACGCCCGACTTTGCGGTAAAGGCGCTTGAAAAGCTTTATGAAAGCGGCGCGCACAACGTAAAAGCGGTGTTTACCCAGCCCGATAAGCCGAAAGGCAGGGGCTACAAACTTGTACCGCCGCCCGTAAAGACGCTTGCGCTGGAGCATGGCACGCCCGTTTATCAGCCGCAGAGCCTTAAAAAGGAAGCGGATGAGTACATCAGCGTGCTGAAAGAGTGCGCGCCCGACTGCATAGTAGTGGCGGCTTACGGCAAGCTGCTGCCGAAAGAGGTACTTGATATACCTAAATACGGCTGCATAAACATACACGCCTCGCTGCTGCCCGAATACCGCGGCGCAGCGCCTATACAGCGCTCAGTGCTTGACGGCAAGGCGCAGACGGGCGTTACGATAATGCAGCTAGCCGAGGGGCTCGATACGGGCGATATGCTGCTGCAAAAGGCGGTAGACATCGGCGAGAACGCTACTTCGGCAGATATGTTCGAGATACTTGCCGAGCTAGGCGCTGATATGCAGCTTGAAACACTGGCGGCGCTTGAAAACGGCACGGCTGTTCCCGTAAAGCAGGACGACGCGCTCGCGACATACGCGCACATCATCACGAAAGATATGTGCCCGATAGATTTCAGCAAGCCCGTTTTCGAGGTGCACAAGCACATCTGCGGACTTTCGGACGCACCCTGCGCGCTCTGCTACCTAAACGGCAAGCGCATAAAGGTCTACCGCTCAGAGATGATCTCGCGCGAGAAGACCGATGCGCAGGCGGGCGAATTCGTAGGCGGCAAACGCTTTGACGTAGCCTGCGGCGAGGGAGTTATCCGCTTTACCGAGATACAAGCTGAGGGCGGCAAGCGCATGAAAGCGCAGGATTACCTAAACGGCAAGCCCGTAAAGGCGGGAACCGTGCTCACGAGCGAACCGTATGAACTTAATAGAGTTAGGAGAAAAACGATTTGGAAAACGCCAGAAAAACAGCGGTAAAGCTGCTTTGCAGGATAGACGGCAGCAGCTCTTATTCAAACATACTGCTTGACGAGCATTTCAGCCGCTCGCAGCTTGACGCGCAGGGGAAGAAATTTTGCGCCGCGCTGTTTTACGGCACGCTCGAAAGGCGGCTTACGCTGGACGAGATAATAAAAAGCTACTCGGCGAAGCCCGCGGACAAGCTGAACCCAGAGGTTCGCAACATACTGCGGACGGCGCTTTACCAGATATTATACATGAACTCCGTGCCCGAATCGGCGGCGGTGAACGAGGCGGTAAAACTCGCGGCGAAAAACCGCAACCCCGCGGTAAAAGGCTATGTAAACGGTCTGCTGAGGGCGTTTTTGCGGGCGGATAAAAAGCTGCCGCAGCAGAAAGACCCGCTTGAAAAACTGGCATTTGAATACTCCTGCCCGCTGCCGCTCGTGAAAAAATGGGCGCAGGAATACGGCAGGCAGACGGCCGAGCAGATGCTCGCAACCTCGCTGGGCAGACCGCCAGTGACCGCTATGGTGAACACCACGCTCACCACGCCCGAAGCGCTTTGCGAAGAGCTGCGCGCCGAGGGATTTGGCGCTGAGGTGAACGCGCATTTCGCCGACTGCGTGAACATAGCTGGCGCTTCGCCCGAATCGGCGGAGGCTTTTAAGAAAGGACTTTTCCACGTTCAAGATATTTCCAGCAGGATATGCTGCGGAGCGCTGGGCGCGCAGGCGGGCGAAACGGTGCTTGACCTATGCGCGGCGCCGGGCGGAAAAAGCTTCACGATAGCCGAGCTGATGGGCGGCAGGGGCGAGCTTATGGCTTTCGACCTGCACAAAAACCGCGTTCGGCTGATAGCGGGCGGCGCGAAAAGGCTCGGGCTGGGCTGCATCACGGCGGCTGAGAACGACGCTAAGGCTTTTAACGAGAGCCTGCCGATGGCTGACCGTGTGCTTTGCGACGTGCCGTGCTCGGGACTGGGTGTTATCCGCCGCAAGCCTGAGATAAAGTACAAAGACCTTGCGGAATTTGACCGTCTGCCCGAAGTACAGTACAAGATACTGGAAACTTCGGCGGGGTATGTGAAGCAGGGCGGCGTGCTGCAATACTCGACCTGCACGCTTTCGCGCGCGGAGAACGACGAGGTGGCGGACAGATTTTTGCGCGAGCACCCCGAGTTTGAGCCTGCGCCGCTGGGCGAAGCCGCAAAGCAGTTTGGCGGCGAGTGCAGACTTACCGTGCTGCCGAGCTATTTTGATTCAGACGGCTTCTTTATAGCAAAATTTGTGAGAAAATGATTTGAGAGGTGTTAACTTGGAGCAGCAGAAGACAGACATACTCAGCCTTTACCCCGAAGAGCTCGAGGCGGAGATACTGGCGATGGGCGAAAAGAAATTTCGCGCGAAGCAGATATTTGAGTGGCTGCACGTCAAAAATGTCGATAGCTTTGATAAAATGACTAATCTATCTGCACAACTCAGAGCGCGCCTTGAAGAAAAATTTTGTATAAAATCACTATTTGTATGCAAAACACTTGAATCTTGTACCGATAATACTGTAAAATATCTATATGGGCTCGATGATGGCAACCATATAGAATCGGTGCTGATGGAATACAGCTACGGAAACACCATTTGCGTGTCTACGCAGGTGGGCTGCAAGATGGGCTGCCGCTTCTGCGCCTCGACCATCGCGGGCTACAAACGCGACCTTACGGCGGGCGAGATACTGGGGCAGATATACACGGCGCAGCGCGAGAGCGGGCGCAAAATATCGGGCGTGGTGCTTATGGGCATAGGCGAGCCGATGGATAATTACGATAACGTGGTGCGGTTTTTAAAGCTGCTCTCATGCCCGCAGGGCTTCGGTATGTCGCTGAGGCACGTTTCGGTGAGCACCTGCGGCATTGTGCCGAGGATATACGAGCTTGCCGAGCTGAATTTGGGCATAACGCTTTCAATATCGCTGCACGCGCCTGACAACGCCGAGCGCAGCGCGATAATGCCGGTAAACGACCGCTGGGATATAAACGAACTGATGGCGGCGTGCAGGCACTACTTTGCAAAAACGGGCAGGCGAATAAGCTTTGAATATGCGCTGATAGACGGGCACAACGACACGCGCGAGGACGCGAAAAAGCTCGCGGCGCTGCTTTCAGACTTCGTCTGTCATGTAAATATAATCCCCGTGAACAAGATAAAAGAGCGCAGCTTTACATCTGACCGAAAGGCGGCGCACAGGTTTCAGCAATACCTGAACGAGCTGGGGATAAACGCCACCGTAAGGCGCACGCTGGGCGCTGATATAGAGGCGGCCTGCGGTCAGCTTAGAAGAGAATACGAGATGAACTAAACTTAATGATAAAGGACGGTGATCCGTTTTGTATCTGTCTTACAATTCCGACATGGGCAGAGTGAGAAATGAAAATCAGGACAAGATATGTGCGGGATTTCTTTCGGAAAACGCAGCTCTCGCCGTTGTGTGCGACGGAATGGGCGGCGAAGCCTCGGGCTCGGTAGCGAGCGACCTTGCGGCTAATCAGATATATAGGCGCATATCGGAAGGCTACCAGCAGGGCATGAAGCCTAACAGCATACGCAATCTGATGATCACCGCTGTGCAGGCTGCAAACTCGATAGTTTACGAAAAAAGCTGCGAGGACATCGAGAAAAACGGAATGGGCACTACCTGCGTTGCCGTACTGGTAGAGGATAAGACCGCGTATATAGTAAACGTGGGCGACAGCAGGGCGTATATGATGGACGACGGCGGAATCCGCCAAATATCAGACGACCACACATACGTCAACGAGCTTTACAAGCACGGCGAGATAACCTTTGAAGAAATGCAGAACCACAAAATGAAGTATATAATCACGCGGGCAGTAGGCGTAGAGCCGAAGGTAGAGGCTGATTATTTCGAGGTGGAGGAAACGGGAAATTTCGCGGTGTTCCTCTGCACCGACGGGCTTACGGCGTACTGCCATCCGCAGCTTATCTACGAAAGCGTGTTCAATAAAAATCTGGATAAAGGCGTGTCAGACCTGATAGACTACTGCAACGCCTGCGGCGGCAAGGACAACATCTCGGCCGCTGTCATCGCGAACTGATAAGATCAAGCAAACTTAGCGCACGGGCGCTTTAATGATAAATTTGGTAAGGAAAGAACATAAAGGCGATACCGCGCAGCTATTGTGTGCGGGTTGCGCAGTCAGATTTTTCGTCAGAGTGTTCTAAAGCGACGCAGGCTAACTGGCGTTAGTCAAGGAGTTTTAGGACGCTATGACGGAAAATATGCAAGCAAAGCGTACACAAAGCCGTTAGGCGGTAGCTGAGCGGTATTGCCTAGAGAACAGGAGTTGGAATTTATGAATTATATCGGCACAAAGCTCGATGATCGCTACGAGATAACCGAGCAGATAGGTTCGGGAGGAATGGCGGACGTCTACAAAGCGATAGACACCGTGGAAAACCGCACCGTAGCTGTAAAGATACTGAAAGATGAATTTTCGCACAACGCGGAATTTCTCCGCAGGTTCAGAAATGAGAGCAAGGCGATAGCCGTACTTTCGCACCCGAACATCGTAAAGATATACGACGTAGGGCTGACGGACGATGTGAAATTCATAGTAATGGAGTACATCGACGGCATAACCCTTAAGGACTTTATAGAGCAGCAGGGAGCGCTGCGCTGGAAGGACGCTCTGCACTTTATCACGCAGATACTCCGCGCTCTTCAGCACGCGCACGATAAGGGCATAGTTCACCGCGACATAAAGCCGCAGAACATAATGCTTTTTGAGGACGGCACTATAAAGGTCATGGATTTCGGCATTGCGCGCTTCTCACGCATAGACGGCAAGACGCTTTCTGACAAGACCGTCGGCTCGGTACACTACATCTCGCCCGAGCAGGCAAGAGGCGATATGACCGACGAGCGCAGCGACATCTACTCGGTAGGCGTGATGCTTTACGAGATGCTGACCGGCAAGAAGCCTTACGACGCAGATACCCCCGTGGCGATAGCTCTCAAGCATATGCAGGAAGAGTGCGTACCGCCCAGAGATATTATGCCCTCTATACCCGAGGCGCTGGAAGAGATCGTTCTTCACGCGATAGAGAAAGACCCCGCAAGACGTTACCAGTCGGCGGCGGAGATGATACGCGATATTGATACCTTTAAGATGGATCCGACGGTAGTGTTCGGCTATAAAGACCAGACTGCGGGCGTGGGCGGCTCTACCAGATATTTCGACCCGCTCATCGACCAGAACGATAACAACTATCAGGATTACCCAGAGAACGATTATCAGGATTATCCCGACGACTACGACGATGAAGATTACGAGGACGAGGACGATGACGATGAGGACGACGGCAGAAAGCGCAGCTATGTAGTGCCGATAATGCTCGCCGTTACCGTGGCGGTAGTAATAATCGCTTCGCTGGTAATAGCTTACTACGCTATCTCGAACTTCGGCCCCGGAGCTACCCACACGGGAAATGTTACCATACCGAACTTCGTAGGACAGAACATCGTACAGGTAGAGCAGGAGTACAAGGACAAGCTTGTATTTGAAAAGACCGAGGAATACTCGAACGAGTACGAGGAAGGCATAATCATGTGGCAGAGCCAGACGGGCAAGACCGTTCGCGAAGGCTTTACGCTTCAGGTAACTGTCAGCAAGGGTCAGCGCCTTATCACCGTACCGAACATGGTAAACAAGGACGCCGAGGTAGCGCGAAGCGAGATCACCAGCGCGGGCTTCACGCCGATAGTTACTGAGATCTACGACGACAACGTTGCCAAGGGAATGGTAGTAAAGACCGAGCCTGAGGCGGGAACTGAGTACCCCGAGGGCAAGGAAGTAAAGATATTCGTAAGCCAGGGACCTTTTGAAACGCAGGTCAAAGTACCTAACGTAGTAGGCATGACGCAGTCTAAGGCTATCGCTAAGCTGAAAGAGAGCAAGCTGGATTACGAGGTGCAGGAGCAGAAGCACGACGGCGACAAGGGCAAGGTAGTAGACCAGAGCGAGACCGAGGGCACATACGTCGATAGAGGAACTAAGGTAATAATCTACGTTTCCACCGGCGAGACCGACCCGATAGACCTCACGCTGAGAATTCCTATGCCGAGCGACGGACTGCACGGCGCGTACACCATCGACGTATTCCGCGACGGCAGCGTAGCTTACACCAAGACCATCTCTAACGGCGAGACCGTAATGGGCGGAACTGTAAGCATAGAGATCTCGGGCAAAAAGACCGAAACGCTGATAATCTATATCAGAAACAACGAATCTAACGGATATATCAGATACGCGACCTACAACATCGACTACGATAAGGAAACAATAGAGCTTTCCGGCAGTCTGGCGGAGGACAAGCTGAAGGAGATAACTCCAGCTGAGACCACCACTACGCCGACTCTGCCTGAGGAGAGCATTCCCGATACACAGCCTGCTGATTCGCAGCCCGACGCGGACTCGAACACAGACCAGCAGTATTGATAAGCATGAACGGGTCAATAATCAAAGCTATCGGAGGCGTCTACACAGTAGAAGCCTCCGACGGCGTATATGAATGCAAAGCGCGCGGCATTTTCAGGAAAAAAGGCGTGAGCCCCATGTGCGGCGACGTGGTGGAATTTTCGGCCGAGGACGGCGGCATTATCGAAAAAATACTGCCGCGAAAGAATGAACTGGTGCGTCCGCCGCTGGCGAACCTCGACGCGCTGCTTTTCGTGACATCGGTAAAAGAGCCGGGCACGAACTTTCTGCTGCTGGATAAATTCATCGCGATAGCCGAGTACAAGGGGATAGAGCCCGCGGTGGTAATCACCAAGACCGATAAGGGCGACTGCACGCAGATAGCCGAGCCGTACCGAATGGCGGGCATACCCGTGTTCCTCGCGGACAACACAACGGGGCAGGGCAGCGCCGAGGTGCGCGAATTTATACGCGGCAAGCTCTGCGCCTTTACGGGCAACACGGGGGCGGGAAAATCCTCGCTGCTGAACAACATTTTCCCCGAACTGGAGCTTTCGACGGGCGAGATAAGCCGCAAACTGGGCAGAGGTCGGCACACAACGCGCCATGTTGAGCTTTTCCCGACGGGCGAGGGCGGGTACATCGCCGATACGCCCGGATTTTCCAGCTTTGACACGAATAGGTACGATATAATCTTCAAGGACAAGCTGGCGGGCTGCTTCCGCGAGTTTGCCGAGTACACCGACGACTGCCGTTTTCCCGATTGCAGCCATACGTCTGAAAAGGGGTGCGCGGTGATAGAGGCGGTGAAGCGCGGCGAGATAGCGGCTTCGCGGCACGAAAGCTACAAGGAAATGTACGAGCAGGCGAAGCAGCTAAAAGAATGGGAGCATAAATAAGGAACGGAGGCGCTTTATATGAAACGCTGCATAATATTTACAGGTGGGCGACCCGAGCCGCGTTTGCCCGAGGGGCTGGAACTTGAGGGCGCGTACATCATCGCGGCGGACAGCGGTTACAAAAACTGCAAACAACTGGGAGCAGTGCCGAATTTAGCTGTCGGCGATTACGATTCGCTGAATTTCACGCCCGATGACTGCGAGCACATCACATATCCCTGCGAGAAGGACGACACCGACCTGATGGCGGCGGTGCGGGAAGCGCTGCGGCGCGGCTGCGGGGACATCACGATACTGGGCGCGATGGGCGGCAGGTTTGACCACACCTTCGCGAACGTGCAGGTGCTGGCTTTCATAAACAGCGAGGGCGCGCGCGGACGCATACTGAGCTGCGGCGAGGAGATAATGCTCGCGGGCGCGGGGGAGTACAGCGTGGCGCGGCGCGAGGGCTATTCGCTTTCGCTTTTCGCATACACGCCGCAGGTGCGCGGGCTGACGCTGAGGGGCGTGAAGTACACGCTTGAAAACGGCGAGATCAGCGCGAATTTCCCAATCGGCATATCGAACGAGATAACCGCCGAGCGCGCGGAGATCAGCTTCACCGAGGGGCTGCTGCTGATAGTGCAGAGCAGGCTGGAGTAGCAAAAGGCGGCGCGGGCGCATAGTATGAAATACATCAAAATAGGGAGGTATTTCGTATGAAGGTAGTAGTTGTAAAAAGTCCCAGACTTTTAGCGCCAATGCTGCGGATGATATTCAGGATAAAAAAGGAAAACGCGCAGTAGCGATACATAGCCGTGCGGCGGAGAGATCTGCCGCGCGGTTTTTGCATTATCGTGCGGGCGGCGGCATAAGATATACGGGGGGTGGCGGCGTGCTGGAAACGAAAGTCGGCGGGGTGCGGGTAAGTTTTTGCTTCGGATTTTTTGCGGTGGTGATGTTCACATTTTTCGCGGGCGGCGGCAGCTCGGCGGGGATATTCGCGGCGCTTCTGGGGTGCATACTGCACGAGGCGGGGCATTTCGCGGCAATGTGTCTGCTCGATCAGCCGCCCGAGCGGGTGTGCTTTTATGCGGGCGGCATCAAGATAGTGCCACGGTGGGGTCTGCTGAGCAGGCGGCGCGAGGGGGCGATACTGGTGGCGGGGTGCGCGGTGAATTTTCTGCTGGCGTGGCTTTCGCACATGGCGGGTCTGCGGGAATTTTGCGCGGTGAACGCGGCGCTCGGTGCGTTTAATATGCTGCCATTTGCGCATTTCGACGGCGGCAGGCTGGCGGCGCTGTATTTCAAAGAGGGAGCACGGCGGGCGTTGGCGTGGGTGTGTTTCGCGGGGATATTCGCGCTTGTGGCGTACTCGGGGCAGATAAGCCCTGCGGCGCTGGCTGTCCTCATCTTCGCGGCGATCTCGGAAGCGGCAATGCGGTGAGCAAATGTAAAAAAACTATTAAAGCACTTGACGTGGGAGAAAATTTGTGATAAAATAATAATGTTAATGTTATATTTGCTGATATGGCTCAGTTGGTAGAGCAGCGCATTCGTAATGCGCAGGTCGTCGGTTCGAGTCCGACTATCAGCTCTCTTGTAAACCCCTGCTTGAACGTTTTGAGCGGGGGGTTATTTGTTAATGAGGGGAAATTATGAATGAGGCAAAGAGGTAACTTTTGACAATTTAATACTAAAATTAACCCCCGCAGACCACGCATCTACGGGGGATTTTTATCCGAATATTATTTTTTACTCAAACTATCACACCGAGCAGAGCAACAATACCGCCAAGTATAGCGGCGGGAATAAGCAAGCCAACTAACCCTATTACTGCAAACTTTAGGTGAAACCAGTAGTCCTTGTAATCGGAAACCATGTCCTCGGTGCCGGGCAGAACCCAGAATTTGGAGTGGCAGAACCAGCAGCAGTCGATGACGATCGCGTCGAACCACGAGATGCCGTTGAAGAAAATGTAGCTCTGAATGAACGCGGGCAGGAAAG
>DBEZOM010000202.1:0-10387 GCA_048252855.1 Ruminococcus sp. | reverse complement strand
AGCAAAAACTGATACTCGATACGATAAAGTCGAAAAAGATACGTTTCAGCTACCACCATCAGCCAGTTTCGATACTCGAAGCCGTCCTCGCAAGGGGCGACAGAAGAGTCGGCAAGGTCATCTATACAGCTTGGAAAAAGGGCTGCACTCTCGATAGCTGGGACGAGCATTTCCGCCCCGAGCTTTGGGATGAAGCGTTTGAAGAGTGCGGCGTGGGTAAGGCTTTCTACGCTAACCGCCGCCGCAGTTACGAAGAGGTAATGCCTTGGTCGCACCTCGATTATCTTGTGTCGCGCCAGTTCTTCATACGCGAAAACAAAAAGGCGCATATGGCGCAGACAACGCGCAACTGCTGCGAGGGCTGCAGCGGCTGCGGAATTTCTAAAGAGTACGGAGGTGTTTATTGTGGCGCAGCCAAAAAATCAGAGCCTGCAAATTGAGCGCTGGGATTACCGCCTGACGTTCGCTAAAAAGGGAAGAGCACGCTACATCTCTCACCTCGACCTCATGCGCGCCATGCAGAGGGCGATAAAGCGCGCGGGCGTGCCGATATGGTACACGCAGGGCTTTAATCCGCACTCGTATCTGATGTTCCCACTCGCCCTGCCGCTCGGCACTGAGAGCGAAGTTGAAGTGCTCGACATCGCGCTTACCGAGGATTGGGACTGCGAGCGTCTGGTAAAACAGCTCAACAGCTCTATGCCAGAGGGACTGTATTTCGTTAAGGCGGCAGCGCCCGTCATGAAGCATATAGAGATAGCGCGCGCCGAGTATGAGATAAGCATAGGCTTCGACATACCCGCCGAAAAGGCGCTGGAACTTTTTCAGCAGTTCGTTTCGCGCGACGTGATAGAGATACAAAAGCGCCAAAAGCCGAAAAAAGGCAGAAAAGCGGGCTTCAAGACCGTAGATATAAAGCCGCACGTCAATATTCTGGAGTGCGACGTAAAAGACGGCAGGTTATACATTAAACTGACCCTGCCCGCGGGCACTGAGCTTAATCTCAATACAGGCGTGCTGGTAGACGCTTTCTGCGAGTTTGCAGGGGCGAAAATATTGCAGATATATACAAAACGCACAAAAATACTTTGCAAAAACGGCGAGGAATTTATATAAGTCACTATTGCAATCGGTGCGAAAATGTGGTATAATATATAAGCATTTGATTATCCGTCGGTTTTGCATAAAAAGCGACGAGAGTTAATGCCGCGCTGCGAAAATTCGTTCGCAGCCAATGACATTAAAGCGGGCAGTCCTCTGGCTCTGCGCGTATCAGGAGATCGCGCTATAGAACGTATGAATGTCTGAAAATTTTTAGGAGGTATTTAAAGTGGACGCTTTAAAACTTATTGCTCAGGACAGCATGAAGAAAGAGATCCCCGAGGTAAACATCGGTGACGTAGTAAAGGTACACGTAAGAATCAAGGAAGGCGACAAGCCCTCCAGAATCCAGATCTTCGAGGGTACCGTTATCGCTAAGAAGCATGGCGGAATCAGCGAGACCTTTACTGTAAGAAGAGTTGCTCACGGCTGCGGTATCGAAAGAGTATTCCCCGTACATTCTCCCGTTGTTGAGAAGGTAGAGATCGTAAGATACGGTAAGGTTCGCCGTGCTAAGCTTTACTATCTGCGCGACAGAGTTGGTAAGGCTGCTAAGGTCAAGGAAGCTATCAAGTAATTACCTTAATGAGAAAAGAGTCGTTTTTGCGGCTCTTTTTTTGTTGCTCGCAAAAGTAAATTTTTTGTGAATGGCGCAGCATAGGGCAGAAAATATTGCGTTTGCGCTTGCAATCATGACGTTTTTTTGTTATAATAAATTTGTATGATTTTAATTCAACGTACTATAACGATAAACTTTGATGATAATAACGCTGAAAAAGAGGCAGAATATATTATGAACGAAACAAACGATCTGTCGAAGAAGGGCGCTGCCGAAAAAGCCGCTCCCGAACGCGATAATGAAAAAAAGAAGCCCTCGCCGCTCGACGAGGTGCTTGATTGGGTAGAGTCATTCGTATTTGCAATATTCATCGTGCTGTTGGTGTTTATTTTCCTCTTCCGCACAGTTGTGGTAGACGGCAGCTCTATGAACCCTACTTTGTACGATCAGCAGCGGCTGATACTCACGCACTTCAATTACACGCCCGAGCGCGGCGATATAATAGTTGCGAACAGCCCTCAGCTAAATAAGACGATAATCAAGCGCTGTATAGGCGTTGCGGGCGATACCGTCGTGATAGATTACGATACCAATACCGTCACAGTAAACGGCGAGAAGCTTGACGAAAGCTACCTCGGCGAAGCTATGCTCGATAAATTTTCGTTCGATCAGGAGTACAGAGTTTCTGAAACTTCATACGAATATCACGTTCCTAAAGACTGCATTTTTGCGCTCGGCGATAATAGAAACGATTCGCGCGACAGCAGAGATGAGGGCGTAGGATTTATAAATACTAAAGATGTTCTCGGCAAGGCTGTTCTGAGATTTTATCCGTTCGATCAGTTCGGAAAGCTTAGCTGAAAAATCTTGTGATCTGAAAGGAGGCTGAGAAAATGGGCGATACTACAAAAGTGCAGTGGTTTCCGGGACATATGGCGAAAACGCGCCGTATCATGCAGTCTAACCTAAAGCTGGTAGACGTTGTAGTCGAGATAACCGACGCGCGTATCCCATACTCCAGCCGAAACCCCGAGATGGATAGGCTGGTAGGCTCAAAGCCCCGTCTGCTTCTGCTCAATAAAGCCGACTCGGCTGACGAAGCTATAACATCTCAGTGGATCGACTACTATAAGAAAAAAGGCATTACCGCCGTGGCTACCGACTGCCGCAGCGGCAAGAATATAAACAAATTCAAGTCGGCGCTAAAAGAGCTTATGGCTGAGCAGCTGAAAACTTGGGAAGCGAAGGGTATGCACGGCAGACCTATACGCATGATGATAGTAGGCATACCGAATGTCGGCAAATCCTCTTTCATCAACCGCCTTGCAGGTTCTAAGCGCGCTAAGGTCGAAGACCGCCCCGGCGTTACACGCGGAAAACAGTGGGTAACTCTCGACGACAGCACCGAGCTGCTTGATATGCCCGGCGTGCTCTGGCCGAAGTTTGAGGATAAGACTGTTGGCGAAAGGCTTGCTTTCACCGGCGCGGTTAAGGATAATATCCTCGATACCGAGTATCTCGCCTGCCGCCTGCTTGAGCTGCTTTGCGAAGAGTACCCCGAAATGCTCGTCGGCAGATACGGTATCTCGCTCGAAGACCTGCCCGAAAACGACGATATGACAGCGGGCTGTCTGAAAGGCTTTGAGCTGCTGGAACGCATAGGCAGAAAACGCGGCTTCCTCATATCGGGCGGCGAGATAAATACCGAGCGCGCGGCGGCGGCAGTGCTCGACGAATTCCGCGCAGGAAAACTCGGCAAGATCTCGCTCGAAAGACCGCAGGGAAGTGTGTGAATATGGATCTGCACGAATTTGATATGCAGTATTACGGCGAGTACCCGCTGCTTTGCGGAATGGACGAAGCGGGAAGAGGCCCTCTCGCGGGCGACGTTTTCGCAGCGGCCGTGATACTTGCTCCCGATACTGTTATAGAAGGCATAAACGACAGCAAAAAGCTTACCGAAAAAAAACGCGAAAAGCTTTTTGACGAGATAAAGGAAAAGGCGCTTTACTGGTCGATAAAGACGGCTTCCGTAGAGGAGATAGAGCAGCTGAATATTTTAAACTGCGCTATGCTCGCGATGAAGCGCGCGGCGGAATCCTTAGGCGTAACGCCCGATATGGCGCTTGCCGACGGCAACAAGACCCCGCAGCTCAGCTGTCCCGTACAGTTCGTCATAAAAGGCGACGCCAAGAGCCAGTCGATAGCGGCGGCTTCGATACTCGCAAAGGTCGCGCGTGACCGCTATATGAAAGAGATGGCGCTGAAATATCCGCAGTATTCGTTTGAAAAGCATAAGGGCTATGGCACTAAGGCGCATTATCAGGCGCTTGACGAGTACGGCCCGTGCGAGATACACCGTATGTCGTTTTTGAAAAGGTATTATGCAGCAAAAAATGACGAGCCGTGAGATAGGCGATATTGGCGAAAACGCGGTGGCGGCGTTCCTAGAGAAAAACGGTTACGAGATAATGGAGCGCAACTTTACCGTGCGCGGCGGAGAGATAGATATTATAGCTCGAAAAAATGGCAGGCTCGCTTTCGTAGAAGTGAAGTCGCGCGACGAGCACGCCGTAGTTTCGGCTGAAAAGGCAGTTACGCCCGCAAAAAGGCGCTTTTTGATAAAGACTGCCGAGATATATTACCGCGGCTATAAGCAAAAGTACGGCGAAGCGATCTGCCGTTTTGACGTGGCTGCGGTCGTAATGGAAAATAAGAAAGTCAAACACGTGCGGTATTACGTTGCAGCATTCGACGTGAGCGGCGCGTGAAAAAGCAAAAAATTTTATCAGAAGGGTGAATTTTTATGTATTACAAGAGCACCAGAAACAGCGAGGTAAAAGTTTCCTCGGCACAGGCGATAGCACAGGGCATTTCGGTAGACGGCGGACTTTTTGTTCCCGAAGAGATCCCCTCTATCAGCATGGAAGATCTGAAAAAGCTGGGCGAGCAGGATTACCGTGCGCGCGCAAAATTCGTATTCGGCAAATTCCTTACCGATTTTACCGAGGCTGAGATAGCTTACTGCGTAGACAACGCCTACAACACTAAGGCTTTCGATACCGATAATATAGCTGAGCTTGCGCACCTTTTCGACGGTACATATATGCTCGAGCTTTGGCACGGCCCTACCTGCGCTTTCAAGGATATGGCGCTCCAGATACTGCCTTACCTGCTCACAACTTCTACCAAGAAGCTCCATTCTGATAAAAAGGTGGTTATCCTCGTTGCTACTTCGGGCGATACAGGCAAGGCCGCTCTCGAAGGCTTCAAGAACGTACCCGGCACATCTATAATGGTATTCTACCCCGAGGACGGCGTATCTGCAATGCAGAAGAAGCAGATGACCACTCAGGAGGGCGACAACGTAGGCGTTTGCGCTATAAAGGGCAACTTCGACGACGCTCAGAACGGCGTAAAGTCTATATTCACCAACCGCGAGATCGCTGAGGAGCTTGAAAAGAACGGCATGATGTTCTCTTCCGCAAACTCCATCAACTGGGGCAGACTTGCACCGCAGATCATCTACTACATCTCCTCCTACGCTCAGCTTCTTGCAGATGGCGAGATCAGCGAGGGCGAGAAGATCAACATAGTAGTTCCTACCGGCAACTTCGGCAATATCCTCGCAGGCTACTACGCTAAGCATATGGGCGTTCCCGTAAGCAAGCTCATCTGCGCTTCCAATGCAAATAACGTTCTTACCGACTTCTTAAAGACCGGTATCTACGACAGAAACAGAGATTTCCACGCTACTATCTCCCCCTCGATGGATATTCTCATCTCCTCTAACCTCGAAAGATTGCTCTATATGCTCAGCGGCGAAAATGACGCGCTTATCAGAGAGTGGTTCGGCAAGCTTGCTTCCGAGGGCAGATATGAAGTTTCAGACGACGTTAAGAAGATTCTCTTCGAGGAATTCTCGGCAGGCTGCTGCAACGATGAGGAAACCAAGGCTACCATCAAGAAGATATATGACAAGTACTCCTACACCTGCGATACCCACACGGCTGTTGCAGTAAAGGTTTACGAGGATTACAAGGCTGCTACCGGCGATCAGACCAAGACCATCATTGCTTCCACCGCAAGCCCATACAAGTTCTCCGGCTCTGTACTCTCCGCTCTCGGCGAGAACACCGAAGCTTCTGAATTTGAGCTTGTAGATAAGCTCGCCGAGGTATCGGGACTGGCTGTTCCTGCTTCGCTCGCAGCTCTTAAAGATAAGGACGTAAGATTTACTAAGGTCATTGATAAGACTGAGATGAAAGATTACGTTTTCTCTGCGCTCGGCATCTGATATGTACGCGCCCGCTCTTGCGGACGCATGAAGCTTATCTGCTCTTGAAAGTCTTGCACTCTGTTTCATCGCAGCAGTCAGGCATAGAGCAGGTGCAGCTTACGTCGATCTTATCGGCGGTACATTCGCAGGCGTTCTTGTTGTGAATACAATTCTCAACGTTGCAGTGGATACCTCTGATAGTGTTTTCCATTTTAGTTCGCTCCTTTGATCTTTTGTAGTATGCCGCTTGTTCGGCGTAAAAATATTATATCCGACGCTGCGAAAAATATACGTCGGAGAACGGAGGTTTTTGATTTGTCGCTGTTTGTTATTGCAGATCTGCATTTGTCCTTTTCGGTGAATAAGCCTATGGATATATTTGGCGGCTGGGACGATTATATGAATAGGATCCGTACTAACTGGCATGCGAAAGTCAAAGACGGAGATACGGTAGTCCTGCCCGGCGATTTTTCGTGGGCGACCAAGCTTGAAGATACTCTGGAGGATTTCAGATTTCTCAGCTCGCTGCCCGGCGAAAAAATAATGCTTAAAGGCAATCACGATTACTGGTGGAGCACGGTAACCAAAATGGAAAATTTTTTTAAGGCAAACGGCATCGAACGCGTGAAGCTGCTGCACAATAATTTCTATCCTTTCGGCGACCGCGGCATTTGCGGTACGCGCGGCTGGATAAATGATAACGGCGAGCCTGCCGATAAAAAAGTGCTCCTGCGCGAGGCTGCACGGCTGGAACTTTCCATCTCCGCTGCGGAAAAAGCGGGGTATAAGCCGCTGGTGTTTCTGCATTATCCGCCCGTTTACCTTACGGGCGTGAACGAGGAGATAATGGAAGTTTTGCACAAGCACGATATAAAAGAATGTTTCTACGGACATATCCACGGCAAAAAAGGGCACGCCTGCGCCGTAAAAGGCGAGTACCAAGGCATAAATTATCACCTGATTTCAAGTGATTATCTACAATTTGTACCAATGGACATAACCGAATTTGTACAAAGCGCTGAATAGTATGAAAACCACTAGAAATCTATAAAAAAGTATGCTATAATAAATAAGTTATTATAATATTTTAACGGAGGAATTTAAAATGAGTTTAAAGGCAGTAAATAATGTCGAAACGAATAAGTACGAGCTTGAGATAGAGATTTCGGCTGAAGATTTTGAAGCGGCTGTTCAGGCAGCTTATCAGAAGGCTAAGAAGAATATCTCCATCCCCGGTTTCCGCAAGGGCAAAGCTCCCCGCAAGCTTATCGAGAAGGAGTACGGCGAGAACGTATTCTATGAGGACGCAGTAAACAACATCGCAGGTGAGGCTATCGACTCCGCTGTTGCTGAGGCTAAGCTTGAGCTCGTTGCTCGTCCCGACGCAGAAGTTACCGCTGTAAGCAAGGAAAACGGCGTTACCCTCAAGGCTACCTGCATCACTAAGCCTGAGGTAACTGTTTCTGACTATAAGGGTATAGAAGTAGAAAAGATCGTCAATGCTGTAAGTGACGAGGACGTTGACAACAGAGCTAATTCCATCTGCGAGAAGAACGCAAGAATGATAACTGTTGACGACAGAGCTGCTCAGAACGGCGACTTCGTAAACATCGACTTCGAGGGCTTCAAGGACGACGTTGCTTTTGAAGGCGGCAAGGCTGAGGGCTTCGTTCTCGAGCTCGGCAGCGGTCAGTTCATCCCCGGCTTTGAGGATCAGATCGTTGGTCACAACGCAGGTGAAGAGTTCGACATCGACGTTACTTTCCCCGACGAGTATCAGGTAGAAGAGCTCAAGGGCGCACCCGCAGTATTCAAGATCAAGCTCAACGAGATCCAGTACAAGGAAGTTCCTGCGCTTGACGACGACCTCGTAAAGGACTCCACCGAGTTCGATACCGTTGACGAGTACAAGGCTGACATCAGAAAGAGCATGGAAGAAGCCGCTGAAAAGGCTGCTGACAACGAAGTTGAAGGCAAGCTCTTCGACGCAGTAGTTGAGAAGATGCAGGCTGAAGTTCCTCAGGTAATGTATGATAACCGCATCAACGAGATGCTTCAGGAGCTTTCGCAGCGCCTCGCACCTCAGGGCATCACCCTCCAGCAGTACTTCCAGTACACCGGTCAGAGCCTTGACGACGCTAAGAAAATGTATGAGGAGCAGGCTAAGAAGCAGGTCGACCTCAGACTGGCTCTCGAAAAGATCGCAGAGATCGAGAACATCGAGCCTACTGCTGAAGAGATCGACGCAGAGTACAAGAGAATTGCAGAAGCTTACAATATCGAGATAGATCAGGTAAAGGCTGTACTTCCCGAGGACGGCGTAAAGCTTGACGTTGCAGTAAGCAAGGCGGTAGACCTTATCAAGGATTCGGCAGTTATCAAGTAATAACAGTTTATACAAAATTTCGCCCGCCTGTATTCGCGGGCGAAATGTGTATTAGCGAAAGGATACGTCAAATTTCGACCGTATCTTTAAAAAGACCCATTTTAGGAGGTAGTTTTATGGCATTGGTACCTTACGTAGTAGAACAGACGGGAAGAGGAGAGCGCAGCTACGATATTTACTCGCGCCTGCTCAATGACAGAATAATAATGCTCTGCGACCAGATCGACAACGCTACGGCAAGCGTGGTAATAGCTCAGCTTCTTTATCTTGAGGGACAAGACCCCGAAAAGGATATTGATCTGTATATCGACAGCCCCGGAGGAGTTATCACAGCCGGTATGGCAATATATGATACCATGCAGTATATCAAGTGCGACGTTTCGACAATTTGTATAGGCATGGCTGCTTCTATGGGCGCGTTCCTGCTTTCAAGCGGCGCAAAGGGCAAGCGCTTTGCTCTGCCGAACAGCGAGATCATGATACACCAGCCCCTCATCAGCGGCGGCGGTATATCAGGTCAGTGCACAGATATAAAGATAGCTTCTGACCACATGGTGAGAACAAGAGAAAATCTGAATCGTATACTTGCTGAAAATACCGGCAAGCCCATCGAGCAGATAAATATCGATACCGAGCGTGATAATTACCTTTCCGCGCAGCAGGCTGCTGATTACGGACTTATCGACAAGGTGATCGCTCACAGATAATTTTTAAGGATTGATAAAAATGGCGAACGATAATATCAAAAGATGCAGCTTCTGCGGAAAGCCCGAAACTAAGGTGCAGTACATCTTTTCTTCGGATAACAACCACATCTGCGATGAGTGCGTTGTGCTTTGCTATAATCTGCTGAACAAGCAGCTTGAGATGAAAAATAACGATATAACTGCCGAATTTGCGGACGACGGCGGCGTACAGCTACACACCCCCGCAGAGATCAAAGCGGTGCTCGACGAATACATCATCGGGCAGGATCAGGCTAAGATCTCGCTGGCGGTAGCAGTCTATAATCATTATAAGCGCATACTCTCGCTCGAAGAGCACGGCGAAGATGATGAGGAGGACGTAGAACTGCAAAAGAGCAATGTGTTGCTTCTCGGCCCTACCGGCACGGGCAAAACGCTGCTTGCGCAGACGCTCGCAAAGCTGCTAAACGTTCCTTTCGCGATAGCGGACGCTACTACTCTTACCGAGGCTGGCTATGTCGGCGACGACGTTGAAAACGTACTGACGCGCCTTATCCAGGCTGCCGATTACGACGTTGAAGCGGCGGAAAAGGGAATAATCTACATCGACGAGATCGACAAGATCTCCCGCAAGTCGGAAAACACATCTATCACCCGCGATGTAAGCGGCGAGGGCGTACAGCAGGCTCTGCTCAAGATAGTAGAGGGCACGGTTTCAAACGTTCCTCCGCAGGGCGGCAGAAAGCACCCGCATCAGTAATTTATCCAGATAGATACGAAGAATATACTCTTCATCTGCGGCGGTGCATTCGAGGGACTCGACGCGGTCATCAAAAAGCGCACCGATTCTTCTTCAATGGGCTTTGGCGCTAACGTTTCCAAAAAGGACGAAGAGCACAACATCATGAAAAAGGTAGTTCCGCACGACCTTGTGAAGTACGGAATAGTGCCCGAGCTGGTCGGCAGACTGCCCGTTATCACCGTGCTCGACGAGCTGGACGAAAACGCGCTTTGCAGAATACTGACTGAGCCAAAAAACTCGCTGATAAAGCAGTACACAAAGCTCTTCAAGCTCGACGGAATAGAATTTGAGATCACCGACGAGGCTAAGCTGGAGATCGCGAAAATGGCTATCGACCAGAAAACAGGCGCTCGCGGACTGCGCGCTATCGTAGAAAACGCGCTGACTAAGATAATGTTTGAAGCGCCGTCTGATAAGCAGATAACGAAAGTTGTCATTACAGACAAGACGGTAAAAGGCGAAGAGCCCCCGCAGATCACCCGCTCGGAGGATTCGCCCAGACTTGAAGCGAAATAATGTACAAAAGATCTGCTCGATTTTCGGGCAGATTTTTTTCTTGACAATTGTGCAAATA
>DBEZOM010000201.1:0-7082 GCA_048252855.1 Ruminococcus sp. | reverse complement strand
GGTAGCTGCTGAATACTATTATAAATCCGATGATACCGAAAAGCAGGGCTATCAGCGCTCTGTTGCTGAGATTTTCGTCGAGCATATCGGTGGTGAAGTCAAAGTCTTGCCCGCTGCGCAGCGTTACGCCCTTGTCCAACTCGTCCATTAGCTTTTCCTGCTGACCTATCTTAGACGATATTGATAGCTTGCCGTCTTTTTCAGCGGTCAAGCCGTTTTCGTCGCAGTATGCTTTAGATACAAAACACCGAAAACCCTCAGATGGCGCGGTGTAGTCGGTATACCAGCCGCTCAGCTTGAATGTTTTTTCACCGCTTTCGAGCGACAATTTTATCTCCATGCCGGTCTCGGGTTTTGTTATCCCAAGCGGCTCGAAAGTCCGCTTTGAAAGCATTATCTCATCTGCCGCCTGCGGATAGCTGCCGTGTATGTCGCTTATCGCAGGCGTGTAATTTTTATCAAACTCCGTTTTGTCGTACCAGCTCAGCAGCAGGGAAGTGTCCTCGCCGCTGCCGACATACGCTTTGCCCGTTTCTATCTGTATGCCCGCTGCGTACAGCCTGCTGCATTCGTTCACCTGCGCGATCTGTTCCGCCGAGGGCTGATAAAGGTATATCGCCGAGCGCGTGCCTTGCTGTCTTGTAAGCAGCGTCATCATGCCCTCAGCTAAGCTAATGCCGATCGTGAACACCGTAGTCAGCATGAAGGTCGTCAGTATAACCGCTACCACTACAAATCTGTTGCGGACGCGGTTCTGCTTTATCGAGCGCAGAGCTATCCTGCGGACGGCACTGCCGTTGTTATTCTTCAGCATTTGCGTTCACCACCCTGCCGTCCTCTATGCGTATAATCCGGTCTGCCGTAAGCGCTATCTCTTCGTTGTGCGTTATCATGACTATCGTCTGATGAAAAGCCTGGCTGGTGACTTTCAGCAGCGAGATAACGTCCATACCCGTCTTGCTGTCAAGATTTCCCGTAGGCTCGTCCGCCAGAACTATCGCGGGTTTTGCGGCTAGCGCCCTTGCTATCGCAACTCTTTGCTGCTGACCGCCGCTGAGTTGATTCGGCATAGCCATAACTTTTTTCTCCAGCCCCAGCGTTTTTATCATAGTGCGCACATAGCCCTCGTCAACTTTCGTTCCGTCAAGCTCTATCGGCAGAACTATGTTTTCGTAGACGTTCAGCACGGGCACAAGATTGTAATTTTGAAACACAAAACCGATGTTTCGCCTGCGGAATATAGTCCGCTTCTCATCGTCCATCTTGAAAATATCGCTGCCCGAAACCGTTACTTCGCCCGATGTTGGCGTGTCAAACCCGCCGAGCATATTCAGCAGTGTAGATTTTCCCGAGCCTGAGCTTCCAACAACCGCCACAAATTCGCCGCTCTCTACCGAAAGCGAAACGTGGTCGAGCGCTTTCACCATGCTCTCGCCCGTGCCGTATGATTTGCAGAGGTCTTTTGCAGTTAATATCGACATAAAAGCCATCTCCTTTTCTTTGTCTGTCTTAATTGTACCAAACGGGTATTACAATCTTGTGACAATTATGCTTAAAAGATAATTTCTGATTGATTATCGTCTTGCAATTTCCCGCAGAATGTGTTATAATATTATAATAATGCTTTATGGGAGATGATTTCTTGGACCGCAGAAAATGCGTTGCCGCTATTCATGATATTTCGGGCTTGGGCAAGTGCTCGCTTTCTGTGATACTGCCTGTGCTTTCAGCTATGGGCGTGCAGGTGTGCCCTGTGCCTACCGCTGTGCTTTCGGCGCATACCGGCTACGGCGATTTCGTTATGCGCGACCTTACCGACTTTATCTCCGACGCTCTCGAGCATTACAAAAAGCTAGGTCAGCATTTCGACTGCGTTTACAGCGGCTTTCTCGCCTCCGCCGAGCAGATAGACCATTGCCTTGATTTTCTCTCGGCATATCCCCAGGCGCTTAAAGTCGTAGACCCCGTTATGGGCGATAACGGCAAGCCTTACCGCACTTTTACCGATGAGCTTTGCCGCAAGATGAGTCGCCTTGTAAAAGCCGCCGATATTATCACGCCTAATCTTACCGAAGCCGCTATCCTCCTCGGCGAGCCTTACCCCGCCGCGGGTCTGAATGCGCGCGAGGTAAAATCATGGCTGGTGCGCCTTTCGCAGCTTGGCCCGCGAACGGTGGTTATCACAGGCGCCGAGATCTCGGGCAAGGGCATTTCCTCGGTCGGTTTCGATAGTAAAAACAGCAGCTTTTGGAAAGTTGTCAGCGATTATGTTCCCGCTAAGTATTCTGGCTGCGGCGATCTTTACACAGCCGTGCTTACGGGCGGTCTGCTGCTGGGCGACAGCCTGCCGATAGCTATGAGCCGCGCCGCGGGCTTTGCAAAGCTTGCGATAAAAACTGCTTACAGCTACGGCGTTTCTAAAAATGACGGCGTTATGTTTGAGCAGCACTTGCCATGGCTGGCAGAATACAGCGAGCTCAGCGATTTTGAGCCGCTTTGATAAGAGGTCGTTTCGATGAACAGATTGAATATAGTTTTGGTAGAGCCGCAGATCCCGCAAAATACGGGCAATATCTCGCGCACCTGCGCGGTCACGGGCGCGGCGCTTCACCTCGTAAAGCCCTACGGTTTTACGATAACCGATAAACAGCTAAAGCGTGCGGGTCTTGATTATTGGGACAAGCTCGATATTTACGAGTACGATAATTTGGACAGTTTCTTCGAGCAGAACGAAGGCGCGTTTTACTTCTTTACCACTAAAGGCAGAAAGGTACACAGCGAGGCCGATTATCCGCAGGATAAGAACGTCTTTCTGATATTCGGCAGAGAAGACAAAGGTCTGCCCGAAGATCTGCTGTACAAAAATCCGGACAGCTGCGTTCGTATACCTATGCGCAAGACTCTTCGCAGTCTAAACCTTTCAAACTCCGCCGCGATAGCCGTGTACGAAGTGCTTCGTCAGTGGGATTACCCCGACCTCGGCAGAGAGGGCAAGCTCACTCAGTATGTATGGGACGAATAAGAATGTAATTATTTTATATAAGGAGATGTATTTTTATGGCAAAGATCAAGATCATTACCGACTCGGCAAGCGATATTTCCTCGCAGGTTGAAAACGAGCTGGATATACTGGTGCTGCCTTTTAAGGTGGTTCTCGGCGATAAAAGCTATACCAGCAGAGTAGATTTCGATAACGAGCAGTTTTACAAGATGATGAATGAGTACGACGGTATGCCTACCCACTCGCAGATCACACTTTTTGAGTTCACCGAGCTGTACGAAAAGCTCTTCGACGAGGGCTATACCGACGTTATCTACGTCAGCATAAATAAAGAGGGAAGCGCTACCTACGGCAACTCCGTCCTCGCGGCAGAGCAGTTCTTCGAGGAACACCCCGAGCGCAAGGGCGCTTTCAATATTTATAATGTAGACGGCGTTACTTACACGGGCGGCTACGGCTACCCCGTAACGCAGGCGGCTATCAAAGCGAAAAAGGGCGAATCTCCCGCCGCGATAGTTGAGTACATCGAAGATTGGGTGAAAAACTGCACTATCTTTTTCGCACCGTACACGCTCAAATACGCGAGAAAGTCCGGTAGAATACCATCAGCGGCGGCGTTTGCCGGCGAGCTTATGGGTCTGCGCCCGATAATGCGCATACAGGATAATAAGATAGTTACAAATTCCAAAGTTCGCGGCGATAAGAACATTATCCCCGAGATACTGAAACTCACCGCAAACGAGATAATCCCGCAGACCCCCTACTGTATAGTTTACGGAAGCGACCGCTCGGTAGCGGACGAGATGGCGGCGGTAATGACCAAGAAAATGGGCTATCCCCCCGCTGAGATGTATCAGATAGGCGCGGCGATAGCGATAAACGCAGGCCCTAAGGTTGTCGGCACTATATTTAAGAGAAAGGGCTGACAGCGCCGCTCGGTGGTCATATCAGACATGAAAGGAAAATCTCATGGGCATTTTTGACAAACTGTTTTCGCGTAAAAAGGCGCGTGTTCCCGAGCGGCGGGAGGAGATTCCCGATGTGAAGCAAAGCGCGCCCGCAAACGTGGAAAAGCCCGCAGACGAAGGAATATCGGTGGATAAAAGTGCAGTGCTTCGCGAGGCATTCGCGCAGTCGCTTAAAGCAAGCGCCGAGAGAACCCTTGATAGAAGATCTAAGGATTACGCGGAATATCTTGCAGAAAACGGAAGAGAAGATCTCGCGGAGTTAATACGCGACGATAGGAAGAACGCTGTACTCATAACCGCGCAAGCTGCTTCGGACGATGAAATACCGATTGGAGCGAGCAAGAGCGGCGGATACCCCGATCTTCCGCCCGAGATACCGTATCCTACCCTGAGTGCGTTCAGCGTGGAGCTTACAAACGATACCGAGAGTTACCCCGAGTCGGCTATGCAGCTTGCGGCGCAGATTGACCTTGCGGAGGTTGTCCCTTACGACAAAGACGGAGCGCTCCCGAGATCGGGTATGCTGTATATCTTCTGGAGCGGAGAGATCGACCTTCGGGACTCGGAGGGCTGGGTGAAATATACCTTTGACGGCGAAAACAGAGAGCCTTTTAAGGTGATCTATTATGACGGGGATAAGTCCTCTCTTAGACGTACCGAGCCGCCGTGCCCTTATCACGCCAAGTATTTCGATAAGCCGATAGAGCCGTCGAGGTTTTCTTTCGACTGTAAATACGAGTACAACATTAGTGAGTACGAGGAGGAGCTTGAAGAGCTTTACGACGAGGACGGCGATTTTACCGCAGACGGCTCTAAGCTTCTTGGATACCCCAAAGGCAGCATGAACGTTGATATGCCCTCGCGGCGGGAAACGAATCTTTTTCAGTTCGATTATAAAATGGGCAGCATTTGGGGGCTTTACTGGTACATCGGCAAGCAGGATCTGAAAGAGAAAAATTTCAGCGCGGTGCGCATGGTGTGCGATCTTGACTGATATGACGTAAAAAATTCTTAAAACCCCTTGATTTTTTTGCTGTTATGTATTATAATAGTATTTGGACGGGCTTTTCCCGTTCGTGAAAATGTTAAGTATCGGAAACGTTTTTGCTTCCGTAAAAAATCTATTTATGAGAGGATGTCTTAAAATGGCAGGTTTAAACAAAGTTACTGTTGATGACATTAGTGTTAAGGGCAAAAAGGTACTCGTAAGAGTAGACTTTAACGTTCCGCTGAAAGATGGCGTTATCACCAACGATAACAGAATCACAGCTGCTCTTCCCACAATTAAAAAGCTCGTTGCTGACGGCGGCAAGGTAGTTCTTTGCTCGCACCTCGGCAAGCCTAAGAATGGCCCTGAGGCTAAGTTCTCGCTCGCTCCCGCAGCAGCAAGACTTGCAGAGCTCGTTGATACAAAGGTAGTTTTCGCTGCTGACGATACCGTAGTTGGCGAAAATGCAAAGAAGGCTGTTGCTGAAATGGCTGACGGCGAGATCGTTGTTCTCGAGAACACCAGATTCCGCGGCGCAGAAGAGACCAAGAACGGCGAAGCTTTCGCTAAAGAGCTTGCTGACCTCGTTGACGACGAAGTATTTGTAATGGACGCTTTCGGTTCTGCTCACAGAGCTCACGCTTCTACCGCAGGCGTTACCAAGTTCGTTAAGGAGACCGCAGTAGGTTACCTCATGCAGAAGGAGATCAACTTCCTCGGCAACGCTGTTGAAGATCCCGTTCGTCCTTTCGTTGCTATCCTCGGCGGCGCTAAGGTAGCTGATAAGCTCAACGTTATCAACAACCTTATCGAAAAGTGCGATACTCTTATCATCGGCGGCGGTATGGCTTACACATTCCTCAAGGCTCAGGGCTACGAGGTAGGTACATCGCTCGTTGACGACAGCAAGATCGACTACTGCAAGGAAATGATCGAGAAGGCTGCTGCTAAGGGCAAGAAGCTGCTTCTCCCCGTAGATACTACCGTAGCTGCTGCATTCCCTGATCCTATCGACGCTGAGATCGAAGTTAAGAACGTTGATTCTGATAAGATCCCCGCTGACATGATGGGTCTTGACATCGGCACTAAGACCGCTGAGCTTTACGCTGAGGCTGTTAAGTCCGCTAAGACCGTTGTTTGGAACGGACCTATGGGCGTATTTGAAAACCCCGTTCTCGCTAAGGGCACTATCGCAGTTGCTAAGTCCCTCGCAGATACCGATGCTACTACTATCATCGGCGGCGGCGACAGCGCGGCGGCTGTTATCCAGCTCGGCTTCGCTGATAAGATGTCCCACATCTCCACCGGCGGCGGCGCTTCGCTCGAGTACCTCGAAGGCAAGGTTCTTCCCGGTATCGACGTAATTGCTGACAAGTAATTTATAAACCACTTCGGGGCAGGCGGGCAAGCTCGTCCGCCCCGTTTTTGGGAATTTTAAAATAAGGAAATGCTTGCAATGACACAAATTTATACATTCGCAGCAGCCGTTCTCTCACAAAATCAGAGCGCTTTCGGCAAGACCGGCATACTGGATAGGTTCGGCAACGTGTTCGGGATAATCCTCGCCGTGTTCGGCATTATAATGCTTGTTTTCTCCGCTAAAGTCAAGAAGATGGGCAGCTTTTATCTCGAGATGGAAAACCACGACCCAGTGATAAAAGAAACCGGCTTCAAGCCTGCAACCGCTAAGGTCGGCGAGCGCCGCTCGAGCGAGATCGCAGGAAAGACCTTCTCGGAAATGCAGCTTCTATTCGAGTTTGAGGGCGAAACTTACGAAAAGTGGACGCCTGACCTCGGTCTTGAAGGTGACGTTCAGATAGAGTATAATCCCGCCGACCCCAACGAATTTTACATCGTTGATAAGGTCGAAACGGAGGACGCTCCCGAAGTTGACGAGAATGGCGAAGAGGTCGAAGAGCTGAAAGACCCGCCGAACAAGGCTTTTATAGCTATGCTGATCTTCGGACTGGTGCTGCTGTCTCTCGGCTGCGGATTTTTGTATGATTTTTATTTGAAATAACACGCTTTGCTTATGCAGGGCAATGACTACATAAAAGGAGTTTTTTACAATGAAAAAGGATGTAAGAAAGGCTATAATCGCCGGAAACTGGAAAATGAACAAGAC
>DBEZOM010000200.1:0-7584 GCA_048252855.1 Ruminococcus sp. | reverse complement strand
GTGTTAAACTTATATAAGAGAGTTAGTAATGCCTAACTCATAAAAAGCATAGGTTAGGAAATGCTAACTTTTATACGGAGGGAACAGAAATGCCGCTGACGCAATCGCAGAAAAGATATTTATACGCAATCTACACGCTGGGGATAAGCAGCACGCCGATAAAGACCACCGAGGTATCGCGCCTGCTGGGGGTAACGAAAGCCAGTACAGTAAAAATGACCCAGCGGCTCATCGACGAGGGGTACATCAAGAAAGCGCCCTACCGTGAGATAGAACTGACGGAATCGGGCATAAGAGCGGCGAACGAGCTTTATACGCCGAGCATAATAATCGAGAACTTTTTGCGCAACACGCTTGCTGTTTCGGACGAGAACGCGGCGGGCGACACGGCGGCGCTGATCTCGCAGCTAAGCGAAGAAACCATGGACAAATTTGTGAAATTCATACTCGATATGCAGGACAAGCAAGAGGCGTGAGCGAGCGCTTCCCTGCCCTGCTAGGAACTCCCGATCGGTAAAACGTTCGGGAGTTTTTTGTTTATTGTGTATATTTTTAATACTGATGGGAATTATAAATTGTGCAGATGTATAGAATAAGTTATCCTATGCTAACTGAGATTGACAACGGCAAAAAAGCGTGATATAATGGGTATAAAGTTGGTTAGTGTATGCTAACTTGAACTTGATGAAAGTAAACCATTTTCACATCAGCAAATCTACGCAAGACATCTGCGGCGGGAGAATGAGCCCTTTCGCCGAGCCGAAACTGAGCCCTTCGGCAAAAATGTCAGCAGAAAAGGAGTTTTGTAAACATGGATTATCAGGAAATCGTAAAAGTTATTGGAAGAGAGATACTTGACTCGCGCGGAAATCCGACGGTAGAGGCAGAAGTTACCCTCGCGGACGGAACTATCGGCAGAGGCACTGCGCCCAGCGGAGCTTCCACGGGCGAATTTGAAGCGCTTGAGCTGCGCGACGGCGACAAGGCAAGATACTGCGGCAAGGGCGTAAGCAAGGCAGTTGAGAACATCAACACAGCTATCAGCGCGGCTATCTGCGACATGGACGCTTCGGACATTTACGCGGTAGACAAGGCTATGATCGACGCGGACGGAACTAAGGACAAGTCGAACCTCGGCGCGAACGCTATACTCGCGGTATCCATCGCCTGCGCAAGAGCGGCCGCTATCTCGCAGGACGTGCCCCTTTACAGATTTCTCGGCGGAATTTCGTGCAACAGACTTCCCGTTCCTATGATGAACATTCTCAACGGCGGTGCGCACGCTGCGAACACCGTTGACGTACAGGAATTCATGATAATGCCCGTAGGCGCGCCCAGCTTTAAGGAAGCGCTGCGCTGGTGTGCAGAAGTTTTCCACGCGCTGGCTGCTCTGCTGAAATCTAAGGGACTGGCTACATCTGTCGGCGACGAAGGCGGCTTTGCACCCGACCTGGCGAGCGACGAAGAGGCTATACAGTACATCCTCGAGGCTGTAAAGAATGCGGGATACGAGCCGGGCAAGGACTTTATGATAGCTATGGACGCAGCTTCCAGTGAATGGAAGGGTGAGAAGAAGGGCGAATATGTACTGCCCAAGGCAGGCACGAAGTTCACCTCTGCCGAGCTTATCGAGCACTGGAAGAAGCTTGTTGAAAAGTACCCCATCATCTCGATCGAGGACGCTCTCGACGAAGAGGACTGGGAGGGCTGGCAGCTTCTTACTAAGGAGCTGGGCGGCAAGGTACAGCTCGTCGGCGACGACCTCTTTGTTACCAACACCGAGCGTCTTTCTAAGGGAATCGAGCTCGGCTGCGGCAACTCGATACTGATAAAGCTGAACCAGATCGGCTCGGTATCCGAAACACTGGAAGCTATCAAGATGGCGCACAAGGCGGGCTACACCGCTATATCCTCGCACCGCTCGGGCGAAACTGCGGACACCACCATCGCAGATCTCGCGGTAGCGCTCAACACCTGCCAGATCAAGACCGGCGCACCCAGCCGCTCTGAGAGAGTTGCGAAGTACAACCAGCTCCTCAGAATCGAAGAGCAGCTCGGCGCAAGCGCGGTTTATCCCGGCATGGCGGCTTTCAACGTAAAGAGATAATTTGCGGCAAAGCGTAAACTTTAGTCAACTTCAACAAAAATTTATCATTCGGAGGAAGGTGAAATTTCAGCGAAATTTCGCCTTTTTCTCTTGCATTGGTGGGCGGATTATGATATAATATAAGATGTATAATCATAGGCAAATGCGACTAAAATGAAAGAAAGTTGATATATGAGCATTAACGGAAGTCAGAAAAAAAGACTGCTTACTCTGCGCACCGGCAAGAGCAGATTCAACGCCGCGTTTTCATCGGCGGTATGCTCGGCGGTAATAGGCGCGGGATTTGCGGGCTATTTTTACTACAACTCTACATACTCGCCCGGCTGGCACACAAAGTCCGAGGGAACGTACTACATAGTGCAGTCCACCAAAGAGCGCGCCGTGGGGCTGAAGCTTATCGACAACTCCTCATACCTCTTTGACGAGAACGGCTACATACTCACGGGCTGGCAGGAGTACGACGGCAACAGGTATTACTTCGACAAATCGGGCGTAATGCAAAAAGGCATCGTGAAGATAAACGGCGAGGAATACTACCTATCAGACGAATCGGGTATATTCAAGACGGGGCTTTGCGACTTTAACGGCGAGGAATATTACTTTAACGACCACGGTTTTCCCGACACGGGCTTTAACAACGACGGTCAGTATTACTACGACGCATCGGGCAAGCGCATAAGCGGCTGGGCCGAGATAAACGGCATACAGTACTACTTCTTCGAGTCTGGCGAAAATCAGGGACAGATAGCCAAGGGATTTACCGAGATAGATGGAAACACCTACTACTTCGCCTCAGACGGACACATGGTGACAGGCGTGACCACCATCGACGGAAACACCTACAATTTCCAAGAGAATGGCAGCCTTTTCAAGGGCTGGGGCAACGACGGAAAATACTACATCTACGCCGACCCGCAGACGGGTGCTTACGCGGAGGGCTTTACCGAGATAGAGGGAAACACCTATTTCTTTGACGAAGACCACCACATGGTAAAGGGTTGGAAGACCATCGACGGCGAGAGGTATCACTTTACCGACCAGGGACAGATGATACGCGGCTGGTTCACGGACAACGGACACAAATTCTACTTTACCAAAGACGGCTCGGCGGCTAGGGGCTTTATACACGTTGACGGCGAGTACTACTACTTCGACGAAAAGAACAGGCTGACATACGGCTGGAACGAGATCGGCGGAGAGCTTTACTACTTCAACGACGACGGAAAGGTACAGCAGGGCTTCCTCAACTGGAACGGCAACTACTATTTCTTCGACCCGAAAACGCACAAAGCGGCTACGGGACTGACGAAAACGCTCGCTTACTCCGACACATACCGCTCGGAGATAAAGCAATTCAAGAGCGACTACGAGCTGATACAGAAGATAAATTCCGGCGCGAAAAAGCTGACTAAGAAAGAGGAAAAGCGCGCGAAGGCGCTGGAGGACACATATCTGAAAGAAGATACCTACGAGCATTTCTTCCTTCAAGCTTACGGCAAGGTGGGCAAGACGGTATTTTACCAGCACTATTTCGACAGCGACCATCTGGTGCAGACGGGCTGGGTAACGATAGCGGGATACAAATTCTACTTCGACCCTTCTTCGGGCGAAAAGGTAGTCGGCTGGCACGACATAGAGGGCAAGCGCTACTACTTCGGTCAGTTCGGCGTATGCGCTACTGGCACTATGAAAGTAAACGGCGACGAATACGAATTCGGCAGCGACGGCGCAGTACCGAGCGGCTTGACGAAAACGGCTGACGGGCTGAGATACGCCGAGGGCGAGAAGTGGGTAAAGAACGACTTCCGCACCGACAAGAGCAAGACCTACTACTTCGACGGCTCGGGCTACGCGGTAACGGGCTGGCACAACATCGACGACACGATGTACTATTTCGGCAGCGATTCTGCGCTGACAAAGGGCATACAGAAGCGCGATGACGCGATATACTACATGGGTCAAAACGGCGCGGTAAAGCGCAAGTGGGTGAACGTTCCCGACGGCACATACTACTTCAAGGACAACGGCGAAGCGGCTAAGGGCTGGACCGAGATAGACGGAATAAACTACTACTTCGGCAATGACGGCAAGCTGAAACGCGGCTGGACTGAGATTGACGGCAACAAATACTACCTCGACAACGGCGCGCAGCTTCGCGGGCCTTTCACCGACGGCGGAACATACTACGTTATCGGCGACGTGGGCTACGTTACCGAGGGCTGGGCGACATGGAACAGCCAGCGCTACTACACTGACGCTGACGGCGTGCCGCTGACGGACACTATGCAGACCATCGACGGAGTAAATTACAGCTTCGACGAAAAAGGCGTTGCGACGGCGCACTAAAACGACACAAACAAAAACGGACGTATCTGTAAAAAGACACGTCCGTTAATTTTTTGCAATTTGCACGCTACAACGATATGTGGAAAACGAGCAGCGCGATATTGAAGAACACAAGCGTGGTGGAAGCGTCTACTATTGTGGAGATGAGCGGGGCTGCCATCAGCGCGGGGTCTAGGTGAACGGCTTTCGCCGCCATAGGGAGTATACAGCCGATAAGCTTCGACATAACTACCGCGGCGACTATCGCTAGACTTACGCAGAGAGCTAAGCGGAACGAATCTGCCGAGGGGTCGTTGTAATACTGGATATAGATGCGCACGAAGTTTACCGAGGCGAGTATGGCGCTGACGATAAGCGAAATGCGGAACTCTTTGAACACGACTTTAAAGAAATCGCGAAGCTGTATCTCGCCCAGGCTCATGCCGCGGATTATCATGGTGGAGGTCTGCGAGCCGCAGTTACCGCCCGTGCCCGTGAGGGTGGGTATCGAAGCGACGAGCAGCGGGATAGCCGCGAAAGCCGCCTCATAATGATTGATTATAACGCTCGAGATAGTTGAGGAAAGCATCAGCACCAGCAGCCAGACTATACGGTTTTTCGCGTGAGTGAAAACGGAAGTTTTGAAGTAGCTCTCTTCACTGGGCTGGATAGCCGCCATGTGCGCGAAGTCCTCGGTAGCCTCTTCCTGAACAACGTCCATAGCGTCGTCGAAGGTAACGATACCGACTATGCGGTGCTCGTTATCGACAACGGGGAGGGCTACGAAGTCGTACTTGGCGAACTTATTTGCAACGTCCTCCTGGTCTTCGGTAGTTTCTACCGTGATGACGTTGGTATCCATAATATCGCCGACAAGCTCGTCATCGTCCGCCGTGAGGAGGTCGAGGATAGAGAGAACGCCTATAAGCTTGCGGTGCATAGAAGTTACATAAATGGTATAAACAGTTTCCTTTGCCATACCCAGACTGCGTATCTTATCCAGCGTTTCTTTCACCGTGCTGTCTTTTTTCATATAGATATACTCGGTGGTCATTATCGAGCCGGCGCTGTCTTCGGGGTATTTCAAGATCATGTTTATCATGCGGCGCGATTGAGGGTCGGAGGCGCGGAGTATACGCGCAACGGCGTTCGCGGGCATTTCCTCGATAAGGTCAACTGTATCGTCGATAAAGAGGTTGTCGATAACTTCTTGAAGCTCGGTATCGGTGAAAGAGTTTATCAAAAGCTCTTTCATATCGGAATCCATATAGGTGAAAACCTCAGCCGCCATATCTTTCGGCAGCAATCGGAAAAGCAGCGAAATATCGCGCGCATCGACTTCCTGATTATCGTGAAAGCCCTGAATGAGGTCGGCAATATCCGCCTCGTTCATCTGCGTGAATAGCTCTTTTACCTTTTTAAAATCGCGGTTTTCGACTGCTTCACGAACGGTTTCGTACACAGTTTTCAACCCCCTTTCACGAAATAAGCGGCTGCGTTAGACAATAATATCGCAGTCGGAAATGGGTATCAGCGAGAAAAGGTCTTTCGGGGCGACTTCTACTTGAAAGCCTACCTTTCCGCCGCTGAAAAATATAGTATCAAAGTTCGCCGCCGTACTGTGGATAACGGTGGGGAACTGTTTTTTCATGCCGATGGGCGAGCACCCGCCGTGGATATAGCCGGTGAGCGGCAGCAGGTCTTTAGCTTTAAGCATAGAAACTGCCTTTTCGCCGACCGCTTTCGCCGCCTTTTTGAGGTCGAGCTCTTCGGCAACGGGTATCATAAAAACGTAGTGCGCGCCGGACTTTGCGACGGTAACGAGCGTTTTGAAAACGCGTTCCTGCGGCTGGCCGAGCAGCGCGGCGACCTCTGTGCCGACAGTGCAGGTGTCATCATAAGTATACTCGTTATAGCTTATCTTTGCGGCGTCGAGCACGCGCATAACGTTAGTTTTAACTTGCTTTTTTGCCATAAATATCAAACTCCTGCGGGCATACCGTTTACGCTGACGTCGCCGTCGAGCGCGATAACAAGGCATTTTCTGCCGCCGATGGTCTGGGTCTGCACCTTGTCAACGCTATCCTTGCCGATGTTTACGGTTATACCCTCAAACTCAACGGTGGTCTTGCGGTCGATGAGGTTGACGGCGGTAAGCGGCTTATTATCGGTAGCCGACTCAAAAACTTTCGGGATATTCTCAAGCTTATCCTGCGAAACGCCGGCCTCCCACATTATAGAAGAAAGCTTATTGGCGTCCACTTGCGCAGGCTCGGTCTCGTGGGTGTACGAATCGACGAACTCGCATATCTTGTCGTTCACGGCGGTTATCAGCGAGTAATCAAGCTCATCGCCCGCGACGTTTTCAAGTATGCGCTGGAACATCTCCTTTTCGGAATTTGCCGTCATGAGAAATTCGCAGCCGAGGAAGCTTTCGATGAACGAAATATTCGGCTTTTTGAACGTTTTGGTGTAGTACATCACCGAGTTTATATCGGGCGCGCGGTCGGAAAATACGGGGTAGAGGAAGCCGTCGGTCGGCATACCTACTATGCGGTCGCTGGTCGGCTTTTTCTCTATCTTCTGATTTTCGTCGCTGAATATCAGCCCGTCGATGCGAATATCCACGGGGCAGACGGCGGTTATCAGGAAGTTATAATCAAGCTCGGCGTCGTCCTCGAAATCATCGTTGCGGTTCTTTTTAAGCACCGAATATGTACAATGCGCCGTGAAAACAGCGAACGTGGAAACATACTCTACCTTTTCGGCGATACGGCGGATAAACTGCTCGTTCAGCTCATCGTCAAGCAGCTTACTGTCCAATAATTTGTACAGAAAAGTCTGCGCACCGTCCTCTGCGTACTGCTCTTTTGGGAAAGCGTATTCGCGGAGATTTTTGCCCAGCGTGCCCGAGAGCGTTTTTTTAAGATTTATCATTATCAGCTCGGCTTCGTCGGAGGGCATTATATTATAAAGTTGGGTATCTTTGTAAACGATATTTTTCTCGGCGTCGATATAAGCGGTAAGCACCTTGCCTACCGTAAAAAAGCCGCAGTCGTCAGAGAAGTTCTTTTTTATTTCAGCAATTTCCTTTTTATTCATTTAAACGGCTCACCTCTTGTATATTATACGCGGGGCGCATGGATCTGCAC
>DBEZOM010000199.1:0-2938 GCA_048252855.1 Ruminococcus sp. | reverse complement strand
CCTTTGATTCAGACGTTTTATTACAGCTTCATTGATTACAGTGTAAATACGGGCGCGGTAGCGAGCGTAAGAAACCCTGTACCTGCTGCTGACAACGTAGTAAACAACGGCTTCTGCGGATTTAAGAATTACGCAAACGTTATCGGAAACGGCGGTATTTTTACCGAATCGCTGATAAACACGATGGTTCTTTGGCTCATCGGCTTTATCCCGCAGATAATCTTCTCTCTGCTGCTTGCAGTTTGGTTCACTGATATTAGACTCAAGCTCAAGGCTCAGGGATTTTTCAAGACCGTTATCTACCTGCCTAACGTAATCATGGCTTCGGCTCTTTCGCTGCTTTTCTATTCGCTCTTTACTCAGGGCGGCGCGATGTACGAGCTGATCTATAACATTACCGGCAACGAGCAGTCTTGGCTGAATACAGCAGGCGGTTCGCGCGTGGTAGTTGGTTTTATCAACTTCATGATGTGGTACGGCAACACTACCATACTTCTCATGGCAGCTATCATGGGTATAGATACTTCGCTGTATGAAGCAGCTCAGATCGACGGTGCAAACCCCAACCAGACATTCTGGCAGATCACTATACCGCTTATCAAGCCTATTCTGGCTTACGTTCTCGTAACATCTATGATAGGTGGTTTACAGATGTACGATGTACCTTACATCATCGGCGGCAAGGCGGGCGGCGCTAACGGCAAACTTATGACCGTAGTTTCGCAGATTCAGCAGGGTAAAAACTCGGCTGTCGGCAACGTTGCTGCACTTTCTGTACTTGTATTTATCGTTTCCGCTATACTTGGCTTCATAACCCTTAAAGTTATGGACGACAAGAGCGTAAAGACAAGATACAAGAAGAAAAAGAAGAAAGCTTAATTTAGGAGGTTATGTTTTATGGCACGAATCGAAGGCGTAGCCGGCACTACTGACAGCCGGACTACACTTACTGTAAGAAGAGTCATAGCATATGTCGTTCTGATTTTGCTTGTAATAATTTCTCTTCTTCCTTTCTATCTGCTTATAATCAACGCTACCAGAGGTAAAGTTCAGACAGGCTTGCAGTTCTATCCCGGCAAGGCGCTCGGCGGAAACTTCAAGACGCTTATGTCTGAGAATTATAAACAGACCTACGGCGATTTCTTCCGCTCGTTTGCAAACAGCTTGATAATCGCTGCATTCACCACGGTTCTTTCCGTATACTTCTCGGCTCTGACAGCATATGCTATCCATGTATATGACTTCAAGCTGAAGAAGATAGCGCACACATTCATCCTTATAGTTATGATGGTTCCTACTCAGGCTTCGGCTATCGGTCTTTACAGAATGCTGAAGAACATGAACCTGCTCGACAGCTACATTCCGCTGATCGTGCCCGCTGTTGCGGCTCCTGCCGTATACTTCTTCATGATCCAGTACATGGCTTCATCGCTGCCGCTGGAGATCGTAGAAGCGGCCCGAATAGACGGCTGCGGCGAGTTTAGAACGTTCAACACCATTGTAACGCCTATACTCAAGCCGGCATTCGCCGTACAGGGCATATTCACATTCGTATCGAGCTGGAACAACCTCTTTATGCCTCAGATGATCATCGACTCGGCAGAGAAGAAGACCATTCCTCTGATACTCCAGATAATGCGTGCTAACATTCAGTCGAACCCGATGGCTGCAAACGCAGGCGTTATGAACCTCTTCATGGTTCTCGCTATCCTGCCTGTTGTAGTTATCTATCTGATCCTTTCCAAGAACATCATTTCGGGCGTAGCGCTCGGTTCTGTAAAGGGCTAATAAGTTCGCAAAACTGCAAATCCAAAGCCGTACTGCTCAGCGCGAGCGGTGCGGCTTTTTTGCGCCCGCTATTGAATATCGAGGCGAAGTGTGGTATAATATAGACAGATATTGATAAGGAGAGCTGAGCTATGCTTACAAAAATATTATCCCGCGCCGAGTGTGCGAAATGTCAGATATGCTGTTCGTTCGACAGCTACGACCTTTGGGAAACGCCCGTGATAACCGATGAGGTGCAGAGCCTTGCGCTGGAGATAGCGCCGCAGCAGAAGTTTTCATATGCGAGCGGTGCGCGGCTTTTTCGCATGGAGCGCGAGCCGGACGAAGACCTGTATTTCTGCCCGATGCTCGACCGCAAAAAGGGCTGTATGCTGGGCGAGAACAAGCCTTTTGACTGCCGCATATGGCCGCTGAGGGTGATGGACTTTGAGGGCAGGCGGGTGATCGTGCTTTCGCCGGTATGTCCGACAGTTTTCAAGAAGCCGGTAGAGGAAGTGAAAGCGCTGGCGGACGAGCTTGCGCCGCGGATATTTGCCGAAGCGGACAAAACGCCCGAGATGGTAAAGCCGTACATATCGGGCTACGTCATACTCACCGTAGAGAAGAAATGAAAAATGGGACTGCTCCTGACAACGGGTGCAGTCCCGAATTTTTACCCCTCGATTTGTTTGCCGAGAAACATCGCGGCGGTCTTGGCGAGCAGCAAGTGCTGATCGGCGGGTTGAGTGATCTCATCGGTAGCGAGAAAAGTGACCGCGCCGACAATATCGCCCGCGGAGATGATGGGCGCGGCGGCGAGCGCAAGGCTATCCATACCCTCGATAGGGCGGAGGGAAGCGCCGTCCTCAGCGGCAAAAGTTTTGCGGCTTTCGAGCAGATCTTCGAGCGCGGGGGAAATGCGGCGCTCGGCGTATTCCTTTTTCTGTATGCCCGAAACGGCGACAACGTGGTCGCGGTCGAAAATAACAGCGGGCGCGCCGCCCAGCCGCGCGATGACCTCGCAAGCCTCGGCGGCGTTTTCAAGCTCGTTAACGGGGCTGTATTTCTTAAAAATGACCTCGCTTTCGGGGCCAGTGTAGATCTCGAGGGGGTCGCCCTCGCGTATCCTCATCGTCCGCCTGATCTCTTTAGGTATAACGACCCTGCCGAG
>DBEZOM010000198.1:0-17658 GCA_048252855.1 Ruminococcus sp. | reverse complement strand
CAATATATTATGCCATTTTGCTGTAAGTTTGACGAAAGGCAAAAGCGCGTTTTGTCAACCGTAGGCTGACATGAAACGCGCCATGCTCAAAGTTCATATTTTTAATATACCTGCGCAGACTAAAATACGCTGCGAAAATGCGGTATCTGGCTCTCGTAGACCAGAAACGCCCAAAAGCGTATCGAGCGCAGCTCGGAAACAAATTCATCGCTTTCCTCGTCGAGCAGCGGCTCTAATTTCGCCACCGAGTACGAAATATCGTCCAGCGTGGAAGAACGGGTAAGGAACGAAACTTTCACATAATATTCGCCCCAGTAGTCCTGCAAACGCTCCACGCTTTCGTAAACACCGTCTGAGCCTGCCTCGTACTGCGCCATGCAGTCGTCTATCCGCTCGTAAAGCCCGCTGTTGCATCGGCTGAGCATATAGAGCGAGCCGCAGGAGAGCGCTATCAGCGCCGCGAATATCCCGCAGCATAGGATTATCCTTTTCATAAGCTATATCTCCTTGCGTATCAGCGTGTAGTTTTTATCCGCGCCGCAGGTCATTATGAACACCTGCGCGAGGGTGCAGCCCTCTTTTTTCAGCACGCCCTCGAGCCACTCGCTGTCCGCGCCTACCGACTGCATAGCGTGCTCCAGCGGCTCGCCGTCGTTTACTATCAGCATAGGCGGATCGGCGGCGGGCTTGTTCCTGCCGATGTCTTTTACCGTGGCGGGCTGTTCGGCGGGCTTGACGTATGCCGAGATCTGCCCCGTAGTTTCCACCACCGCGAGCTGCACCTGCGAAATATCGAATATCCCCTGCCCGCGCAGCGCTTCAAAAATATCGTCCACCGTAAAGCGCAGCTTTTTCATAACGCGCTGGTCGAGCACCCCGCCCGAGATTATTATTTTCGGCGAGCCGCAAAGCACCCGTCGAAACCCGCGCGAGCAGAGCGAAAGGTATGAGAAAAAAACGTCGATGCAGACTATCGTGAATATCGGCACAAGCCCCATCAGCACCGGCAGGTTAATATCCTCTATCGGCAAAGTAGCTATGTTTGAAAGCATTATTGTGACTACAAGCTCGCTGGGCTGCAGCTCGCCGAGATGCTTTTTGCCCATAAGCCGTATGCAGAAAACTATCACTATATAAAGTATCACCGCGCGAAACAGAACTATCAGCATATCGTAAACGCACCTCCGCTGATATTTTTGCCCGCCGCGCCCGTGAATATTCGCCGCGGAAATGTTTATAATATCATCATTACAAAATTTCGACAAAAAGGAGGACTGCGCCGATATGCAGATCTCATATGAAAATTTCGAGGACGTGCATCTGGCGGCTTCGGTCAGCGAAAACATACTCGCCCTGCGCACCCTGCTTGGCAACACTATGGACTTAAACGTCATGAATATCGAGATAAACGGCGTGCCCTGCGCGCTTGTCACGATAGAAAATATGGTATCTACCGACGCTATGAGCGAGCTTATCTTCCGCCCGATGATGGGCTTAGAGGGCGGCGAGGCCGACACGCACGAAAAGATAATGGACTTTATCGCCCGCCGCAGCCTTATGACCGCCGAGCGGATAATCGTATACACCTTTGGCGAAACGGTGCTGCAGCTTTTTTCGGGCTTTGCGCTGATATTCGTAGAGGGCGAAGACACCGCCGCCGCGCTCGGCATACAGGGCTACGATAAAAAGTCGATCTCCTCGCCAACAAGCGAGAACAACGTGATGGGCTCGCAGGAGGCTTTCGCCGAGGTGATACGCACTAACATCTCGCTGATACGCCGCCGCATAAAGCACCCCGCCCTGCGCTTTGAGATGACGCAGGCGGGCAAGCTGAGCAATACGGACGTCTGCATAGCGTATATCCGCGGCAAGGCTGACGAGAAAATGCTGACCGAGATACGCCGCCGCATAGGCTCTATCAAGCTCGACAGCGTTTTCGGAACGGGCTACGTCCGCCCCTTTTTGGAGGACGACGCGGCTAAGCGGCTGTTTTCGGAGATAGGCGTTACCGAACGCCCCGACAGGCTTTGCGCGAGCCTTATCGAGGGCAGGATAGCCGTATTGGTAGACGGCACGCCATTTGTGATGATATGCCCGTACACTTTCGCGCAGTATTTCAGCAGTATGGACGATTACGCGAGCAAGAGCTTTTTCGCGTGGTTCTTGAAATTTATACGCTATTTCGCATTTCTGCTCGCAACGGCTTTCCCCGGAATATACCTCGCGGCGGTGAATTACAATCCCGAAATGCTCAACATGAAGCTGCTGGCGAACCTATCCGCAAGCGAAAAGACGACGATACTGCCGCTTTTCAGCGAGCTTATAATAATCATGCTTTTGCTCGAAGTCATGCGTGAGGCGAGCATACGCCTGCCCTCGGCGGTGGGCACGGCGATGTCGATAGCGGGCGGACTCATCATCGGCGAATCGGCGGTAAAGAGCGGCATAATCTCCTCCCCCCTGCTGATAATCGTCGGCGTTACCGCCACGGCTTCTTTCGTGCTGCCCGCTTTTAATCAGCAGACAACGGCGCTGCGGCTGGCTTTCATAATGGCGGGCGGCTTTGCGGGATTTTTCGGGATAACCGTATGCGCGGTGATGAGCGTTGCAAACGTCTGCTCGCAGAGCTTTTCCGACGTGGTGTTCACCGCCCCCGCCTCGCCGCTGATAAAAGACCAGCTTCCCAACGCCTTTGGCAGAAAGACCTTTATGCGTATGGCGCGCGACGACACTAAAATGAGCGACCTGACCTCGCCCGAAACGCCGCGCCGCAGCGGAGGTAGATGACGAATGAAAAGCATTTCAGCATACCAATTCGCCTGCGCGATGATAGTTACCCGCATACTCGCGCTGGCGCTCTATATACCCTCTGAGGGCGAAAATCCCGTGGTCACGGCGCTCGCCCTGCCGATACTTGCGCTGGCAAAATACGCACTGCTAGCGCTCACGATACGCGCTTACGAAAAGCGGGCTTTCACGCGCGGGGCGGCTGTATGCTCGGCGATATTGGCGGGGGCACTGCTGATAAGCATTTGCGGCGCGTTCTCGCAGGCGGTAGAGACCGTTTACCCCGACCGTTTCAGCAGACTCGGGATAACGGCGGTGTTTTTCATCATCGGCGCGTACGTCGCTTCTATGGGCGCGGCGGGCACTGCGCGCACTGCGGGGATATTCCTCTGCGCGGCGGCGATATTCAGCGCGATACTGCTTTTTCAGACGCGCGCAAGTATGCTCACCGACCGCATAACGCTTTACAGCCCCTCGCCCCTGCGCGACCTCGAAAGCGCCCTGCGAAACCTCACGGCTTACTCGGCGGACGTTTTCATCTTCGCGATGATGCTGCCGTATGTGCGCAGTTCGCCGAAAAAAGCGGCGGGGATATACCTCACCGCCGACTTTCTGATATGGCTGGTCTTCGCGATGGCGTACGCCGCGATAATGGGCAGGCTGTACCCGCGCTCGGGCTACTCGTTTTTCGCCATCGCCTACTGCACGCAAGGCTCGCTGATCGACCGCGCGGACGGGATATTTTTCTGCATAGTTTCCGCCGCGGCGATAATCGTTTGCGCACTGCTGACGGGAATTCTGAAAAACGCAGTGAAGTATATTTTCACATCTATCCGCAGTGACGAAAAAGCCTACCTTGCGGCGGCGGGCGTGCTGACGGCTGTCGCTATCTCGCTGAGCGGTTTCGGCATAGAGCTTAGCGGGTACGCGGGCGTGCTTGCGGCGGCGGTATGGATAGCCCTCGCGGCATACGCGCTGACGGGGATATTTTCGCGGAAATACCGCGCGGCAAACACTGCCGAAGCCGAAAAGGAGGGCGACTGATGAAGCGTAAATACTATTTTCTGATAATAATGCTGCTGTCTGTCATCTACTTTACAGGCTCGCAGCCGCCCGAGATCGCCGACCGAATAATGGTGCACGCCATCGGCATAGATGCCGAGGAGGAGGGCTACCGTGTTACCATGCAGACTTTCACGCCCGAATCGAGCGGTTCGGAAACTTCGATAGACCCCTCGCAGCCGAACGTCAGCATAGTTTCCGACAGCGGCGGCACGGTCGGCGAGGCTATACGAAGCTGTTTTAACCGCTTAGGCGGCAACATTTTCATCGGTCAGAACCAAATACTTCTGTTCGGGCGCGGCGTTGACCTCTCGCAGAAGGAAGACCTATTCGGGTACTTTCTCTCGTCCTCCGAAACATTTCTGAACGTTGACTGCGCTGCGGCGGAGAACACGGCGGAGGAGATACTGCGCACGCCGATCACGGGCAACGCGATAACCTCGGACAAGTATCCCGAGATGATACGCTCCGCCTCGGACAACGGCAGGTGCGTGGAAGTCAGCTTCACCGAGCTGCTCGACAGGATAAATTCGCACGAAAAAACGCTGGTGCTGCCGACGTTCTCGCTATCTGAGCAGACCTCGGACAACTCCGGCGGCGAAAGCTCGGGCGGTGAGGAGAAAAGCGAGGAGCTTGAAGAGCGCAGGCTGAAGATCAGCAGCGGGGCGGTATACGCCGACGGCAAATTCCGCGCCGAGATCTCCGCCGAGCAAATGGGCATTTACGGCATGATCTGCGGCAGCGGTGAAAACGTACACGCCGAGATCAGCGGCGGCGGGCGAAAATACAGCGAAACTTACCGCATCAGCAGCCGCGCGGTGACGGCTTCGTCCGAGGGCGGCGAGATAGTTTTCAGCATCAGCGCCCGCGCGATACCCTCAGACTCGCAGATGTTTGAAGCAATTTCCGACCGCAGCAGTTCCGAAGCGGCGGCGAAGCGCGAGATAGAAAAGAAAGCGGCGGCTTTCTCCGAAGCGATGTGCGCGGAGTTCACGCCCGAGATCTTCGGCGCGGATTATTTTCTCATGCGCCACTACCCGCAGGTCTGCCGCCAATACGCCGACGACCCCGAAGAGCTGTACCGCCATGTGCAGATAGCTGTTGAGATAGAATAAAAAAAGACCGCTCACACATCGTGAACGGTCTGATTTTTTGGAGGCGCCACCCAGACTTGAACTGGGGATCAGGGAGTTGCAGTCCCACGCCTTACCACTTGGCTATAGCGCCTAAAAAAGAGCGGATTACGAGGCTCGAACTCGCTACCTCCACCTTGGCAAGGTGGCGCTCTACCAGATGAGCTAAATCCGCATGATGCAAACACAGGGGCTTTCAGAAAATTGGTGCCTCCGGACGGAATCGAACCATCGACACGGGGATTTTCAGTCCCCTGCTCTACCGACTGAGCTACAGAGGCGTAAACCTGAAAGCCGTCAAAGCAGAGTGCTTTCGTGAATGCAAATATATTATGGCGACCGGAATGGGGCTCGAACCCACGACCTCCAGCGTGACAGGCTGGCGTTCTAACCAACTGAACTACCCGGCCATAATTTGCGGAACGGCTTGCGTTCCGCATTTGGTGGAAACTATAGGGCTCGAACCTATGACCCTCTGCTTGTAAGGCAGATGCTCTCCCAGCTGAGCTAAGCTTCCGATTTAGCGCTTTCAGAAGATTTTTTGTTATCTCTTCAAGCGACTATTATATTATACACTAACATCGTGCTCTTGTCAAGCGTTTTTTGAAAAAAATTTCGTTTTGTATGATTGCACAAATTCAAGTCTTGATTTTAGCTATTATGCACAACCGTATTTTTTAAACTCCTCCGCGCTGCCGTTAAAGACGTTGAGGTCAATATGCTTCTCCTCGCCATCGTAGCCGTCCAGCGTCGCGGTGTCGGAATACTGCCAAAAAGTCCACTGTTTGCTGCTTTCGGGCTTGAAATACACCGAGCGTATCCAAAGGTCGTAGTCTGCAAAATCTTCCTTGACATACATATTATAGGCAGTGCCTGTCGCGTAGATTATCGGTTTCACACCGTAGTGCTCCTCCAGCTTTTCAAGCAGCGTTTTCAGCTGCGGCACAACGTCCTCGGCAGGCAGCGGATCGGCGCGGTAATCGCCGTAAAGCTCGACGTCCACCACGGGCGGCAGCATACCGTCAAATTTTTCCACATTTGCAATGTAGTTATCCGCCTGCGTATCTCCCCCGCTCTCAAAGCTGAAAAAGTGGTACGCTCCAACGCGCAGGTCTGTACCGCGCGCTTCGGCGTAATTATACGCGAATTTGTCGTCAAGATGCTTACTGCCCTCGGTCGCCTTGATGAACACAAAGTCCAATTTTTTGGACAGCACTGACCAGTCGATGTCGCCTTGATATGACGAAACGTCCGCGCCGCGCACGGGGTAAGCCTTACGCGAGGGCGTGTTGAGCTTGATGACCCGCAGGTACACCAGCGCCAGCAGCACCGCGCAGATCAGCCCCGCGCCTATCACGACGGCTATCGGCAGCTTATGCTTTACTATAAATTTTACCATTTATGTGATTTTCCTTTATCATACTATTCCGTGCGAGCCGAAATTATTCCTGCGGCTCGGGCTTCTGCTCCGCCAGTGCTTTTATCTCATCGGCGGTAAAGACGTACTTTTTGTCGCAGAAGTTGCAGCAGACCTCGGTCTTTTCGTCCTGCGCAAGCTCTTCAAGCTCTTTTTTGCCGAGTGAGATCAGCATACGCTCGGTGCGCTCGCGCGAGCAGTCGCAGACGTAGTTCACCTCGAAATCGTCCAGTTTTTCAGGCTCTAAGCCCTCGAGCGCCAGCATAGCTATGTCCTCCGCTGTCATGCCGCTCTCGAGCATTTCGGTGACGGGCTTCATTTTCGCGATGTTCGCCTCTATCACGTCAACGGCTTCCTCCGGCGCGAACGGCAGAAGCTGGAGCAGAAAACCGCCCGCGCAGCGAACGCTGAGATCGGGGTTTACAAGCACGCCGAGCGCGCAAACGCTGGGCACCTGCTCGCTCACCGCGAGGTACTGGGTGATGTCCTCCGCTATCTCGCCCGAAACGAGGGGCACTTGTCCCGAGTATGGCTGCTTCATGCCGAGGTCTTTTATAACGGTAAGCGTGCCGTCTGTACCTACCGCGCCGCCAACGTCAAGCTTGCCCTTAGCGTTCAGCGGAAGCTCTACCACGGGGTTCTGGATGTACGCTTTCACGTTGCCGTAGCTGTCTGCCACCGCGATGAGCGTTCCCGCAGGCCCGCCGCCGTCGGTGCGCACAGTAACGGTATCGCCCTCGTTTTTCAGCCCGAAGCCCATCAGCGAAGCGCCAAGGGCAAGTCTGCCGAGCGCCGCCGTGCATACCGCCGAGCTTTTATTTATCTCCTCTATCCTCGCGACAATGTCTTTTCCGTCGATGGCGCTGCAAACTACCGAAGCGTCGCCGTTTATAACTCTAACAATTCTTCCCATTTTAATTATCCTCACAAATTTTTCTGCATACAAACACCGCGCGCTCGCTGTTTTCCGCAAGTGGCGCTTCGCTGTATCCGTCGTAAACGCCCAGTATCTCAAAGCCCGTTTGCGCAAGAAGCTCTTTCACGCGCGGTATTTCCACCGCTATCTCGCGGAAGCTCTCGCTGTAACGCTCGTAGCCTTTATCAGTCTTTTCAAAGAAATCAAGGTATATAGATACCGAACTGTCCGTTTTATCGTACTCGTTTTGCCAGCCGCAGTACAGCCCGTCCATGTCGTAGATAAAGGCGTTGTCCGCCAAGACCTCGCGGTGCTTGTACGGCGTGTTGACATCGAAAATAAACATACCGTCGGGGTACGCAAAAAGCGAAACGCGCTCAAAAAAAGCGCGTACTTCGTCCTCATTTTCCAGATGGTTCACGCTGTCGAGCGTGCATACGGTAACGTCTATCGTGCCGTACATATCTATGCTTTTCATATCCTGCCGCAGGTACTGTATGCGGCTGCCGCTCTCAAATTTCTTATCGAGCGCAGCGCTCAGCATCTCGTCCGAGCCGTCAATGCCGATGACGTCGTACCCCGCCGCCGCAAGCTTTTCGCAAAGAGTTCCCGTGCCGCAGGCCGCGTCAAGCAGTATATCGCGCCTTCCGCCGAATTTTTCGACGTAAGCGTCTATCTGCCGCGCTATGCCGTCGTAATCCACGCCCTGCTGTAGCTTATCGTAAAAATATGCAAAGCTGCCGTAAGCTGCCATTACTTTTTATCCTTCATTCTGTCGAAAACTATGCTGTATCCGCCCGTGCCGTCGTAGGTCAGCGAGCGGTTTACGCGGCTGATGGTGGCAGTGGAAGCGCCCGTTTCCTTTACAATATCGCTGTAAACATGGCTGCCCGTAAGCAGTTTAGCCACCTGAAAGCGCTGCGAGAGCGATTTCAGCTCGGGTATGGTGCAGAGGTCTTTGAAGAAAAGCGCGCACTCCTCCTCAGTTTCCAGACAAAGTATAGCCTTGTAAAGCTCGTTCAAATTTTTTATCTCAAGTTTTTCCCTCATTGCTAAGTTCACCTTTCTATAATAACACATATCAAATCATGTATTAAATCGCTAAATCACATCTATATTTTATCACACCAAAGCTTTTAAGTAAATAGCTTTTTTGCAAAGTTCACACATTATTAAAAATCTGCCGCAGGGTTTTCGCGCCTTTTCGCGCACCTGCGGCAGAGATATTCTTTATTCGCCATTCACCGAGCGTCATATCTTTTTGACGTTCTTAAAAGGCATTATCTTTTTCGTTCCGCACTCGTCGAAAGCTACTTCCAGCAGCACGGTGTTGCCCATGTTTTCCGCCGAAAGCACTGTGCCGTCGCCGAATTTCGGGTGGCGAAGTCTGTCGCCCGCCTTAAAGCTTCCGCTTTCGCCCGCGCGCTCGATAGAGCTTTTGCGGCGTGCCAAAACGTCGCTAGCTTCGTGAGAATAGTCGGGCTTCTGCGGACGTTTGCGCGCTTCGGGCGAGATCTTGCTCTCTTCCTTGATGTGCTCGGTGTTCTCCTCGGGCAGCTCAGCCAAGAAGCGCGAGGGGCGGTTCACGCCCGTTCTGCCGTAAAGCATACGCATAGTCGAGTGCATAACGTACAGCTTTTTGCGCGCACGGGTTATCGCGACGTATGCGAGCCTGCGTTCTTCCTCGAGGTCTTCGGGGTTGTCACTCGAGCGCGCGGAGGGGAACACGTTTTCCTCCATGCCGGGTATGAAAACGCAGTCGAACTCCAAGCCCTTTGAAGAATGTATCGTCATGAGCGCGGCGTAATCCTCGCTCTCGTCATACTTGTCAATATCTGTATACAGCGAGATCTCTTCGAGGAAGCCCTCTATGGTAGGCTCTTCCACGTTATCCTCGTAATTCACCATAGTAGACCGCAGCTCGGCGATGTTTTCCAGTCGGGTCAGACCCTCGTCGCCGTGCTTGCGCAGCATCTCGCCGTAGCCCGAGCGCTCGAGCACTTCGGTCAGCAGCTCAGAGGGCTTCATCTCCTGCGAGAGGTCGTCGAGGGTTTCTATCAGCTCGTAAAAACCGGTGAGCGCCTTGCTCTTTTTCGCGATGGGCGCGTAGCTTGCACTGTCGCGCATTACCTCCAGCGGGTCAACGCCGAGGTCTGAGGCTATCTGCTCCACCGCGGCGGCGGTAGCGTCGCCTATACCGCGCTTAGGCTCGTTGATTATGCGGCGCAGGCGCAGAGTATCGGTGCGGTTGTTGATAACCGCGAGGTAGGCTATGATGTCCTTTATCTCCTTGCGCTCGTAGAACTTCTGACCGCCGAAAACCACATAAGGTATGCCCTCGCGGACGAACACCTGCTCGATTATGTTCGACTGAGCGTTCATGCGGTAGAGCACGGCATGGTCGCGGTATTTCATGCCCGCTTCCACATTTTTCTTTATCGTTTCGGCAATGAAGCGCGCCTCGCTGCGTTCGTTCAGCGCGTTGTAAACTACCACCTTTTCGCCCTCGCCAAGGTCTGTCCAAAGGTTTTTGCCCTTTCTGCCCTGATTGTTGCCGATGAGCACGTTCGCGGTGGTAAGTATATTCTGCGTAGAGCGGTAATTCTGCTCCAAGCGGATAACGTCGGTATCGGGGTCGCAGTCGAAAGTCTTTTCAAACGAAAGTATATTTTCGATGGTAGCTCCGCGGAATTTGTAGATACTCTGGTCGTCATCGCCGACAACGCAGAGGTTGTTGTGGCGCGCCGCGAGCAGGTCTATCAGGCGGAACTGCACGGTATTGGTATCCTGATACTCGTCAACGAGAACGTACTTATAGAGGTTCTGATAGTGCAGAAGCACATCATCGTTCTCCTCAAAAAGCTTCACGACGTTGCAGAGCAGGTCGTCGAAATCCATAGCGTTCGCCTCAAAAAGGCGGCTGTTGTAGAGCTTATAGATCTTAGCTATCTCGCGCTCGCGGAATTCGTTTTTATACATCTCGTAATACTTATCGGGCGAGATCATTTTGTTTTTCTGCGCCGAGATCGCCGAGAGCATAGCGCGCGGCGGGAATATCTTATCCGAAATATCCAGCTCTTTGAGCGCCTGCTTTATAAGGCGCAGGCAGTCGTCAGTATCGTAGATGGTGAACGAGGGCTTATAGCCTAGGCGTTCGCACTCGCGGCGGAGTATGCGCGCGCAGGCGGAATGGAAAGTAGCCGCCGTAACGCCAACGCCCTGCTCACCGAGCATACGCTCCAGCCTGTCTTTCAGCTCGTTGGCCGCCTTATTTGTGAACGTGATAGCTAGTATGTTCCAAGGGTTGATACAGCCGTGAGAAACTATCTGCGAAAGCTCGCCCGCTTCGTCCACCTCGCCTGCGGCGTAAGCGCGCAGGAAATCAAGCTCTGCGGGGGTATGCTCGCGGGTATCCTCGTATGTATAAGCGTCGCCGAAGTAGATCATATTCGCGATGCGGTTTATCAGCACGGTAGTCTTTCCGCTGCCCGCGCCCGCGAGTATCAGCAGAGGGCCGTGCACCTTGAAAACGGCTTTACGCTGCATATCGTTAAGTCCGGAAAAATACTTTTCCAGCGCTTTTCTTTTGAGTATATCAAATTCGCTCATCAATAAAATCTCCGTTTCTAAAAACTTCACTCTATATACCTTATTTATTATACCACATTTCAGAGCGGTTTTAAAGTCACAAATTGTTAATTTTTTTATTGCGGGGAGAATGGCGCGGTTTGCGAACAAAAAGAGCCGCGTTCGGCGGCTCGGGCTATTGATTTTCTTTAGGTCTGAGCTTTTCCAGCAGGGCGGGATAATTTCTCGCGCCGTCTAGCACGCGGTAAAAAAGAACGGTTTTATCCTCCTCATAAATGCGGTAAAACATCAGATATTTTTCGGCAAGTATCATACGGTAGCCCGCCCGCGTAAGCTTTTCTTCGGGCACGGCGACCCCCGAATACGGGAACTCCGCCGCCTGCAAAGCCGCCTTTTTCATCTTATCTTTTATCCGCCGAGCGCCGCTTTTGCTGCCCATCATGGCGAACGCCGCCGTTATCTCGGTCATATCGTTCAGCGCGGCGGGCAAAAATCTAACGCTGTATCTCTCACTCGACGCCATTTATAAGCTCCTCCAGCCTTTCGTCCACCTCGTCGAGCGAGTAGGTCTGCGCACCCGCGGCGCGCTGCGCCTCAGCTTCGAGCAGCTTTTCGCGCAGGTCGAGCATCTCCTCGCGGTAAGTGTAAGCCTCCATACTCATGACAACAAGGTCGCCCTCGCCGTTTTTGGTAAGGAAAACGGGCTGTTTCTGCGTTTTGCAGAAGTTGGAAATATCGTTGTACTCATTTCGCAGACAAGTAGATGGTTTTATCATCATACATATCATCTCCCGGAGCATTATTCTATACATATTATATCATTATTATGTGCAGATGTCAACAGAAAAAATTTTTTTCTCCGCCCATGTAATATCCCCGCCGCAAAATACGTCTATATAGGTAAAGGAGGCGTTTACCATGAAAAATACCAGAAATATAATATCAATGATAGCAGCAATTTCCATAGCAATGTGCGCCGTATCCTGCGGCGACAGCTCGGGAACTTCGAGCGGCAGGTCAGCAGGCACGGCTGGCGAGTCGGCAAAGGCTACTGCGGGCGCGGCTGAGGGCGAGGCTGACAAAGCTGACGCGGGCGACGCTGAGGTCGCGATGGATGCCGAGGACGGCGTATACGAAGGAGAAACAGGCGAGCTTGCGGACGGCGATGTTCTGACGGGCGAAACGGTGGCGGGCGACGCTGAGGACGTAAAAAAATCCGCAGTCGAGGGCGAGGGTGAGGCGCAGACCAACTCCGCCATGCCCGAAGCGGGTCAGCTTACGGCGGGCGAGTGGCGCGACAATGACAACTGGGGCTTCCTCATGAACCTCGTGAACTCGGGCACGATCAGCTTCCCCAGCTACGGCATAGACCCGCGCGGAAGAGTTGCAGTTACCGTGAAAAACGAATCGGGCGAAGCGGCGGCGAACGTTGCCGTCAACCTGCTCGGCGAGGACAACGAGCTGCTTTGGAGCGCCGTTACCGACAAAAACGGCAGGGCGTACCTCTTCACGCCCGAGGGCAAGACCGCGGCAGGCGTTGAAGCGACTAACTCCGAGGGCAAAACGCAGAGCGCGGAAGTCAAAGCAAATTCGAACGGCGGCGAGCAGGGCGGCAGCGAGGTTTCCGACTACGCCGATTGCGAACTTACCCTCGGCGGCAACGAACTTTACAAAAAGACGGAAATTATGTTCATAGTTGACACTACCGGCTCGATGAGCGACGAAATGCTATTTTTGCAGAGCGAATTCAGCGCTATCGCGAAAGAGGTCGGTACAGAAGATACTTACTACTCGGCTAATTTCTACCGCGACGAGGGCGACGATTACGTCACCAAGCTGAACGATTTTACCAACGACGTCGCGACCGTGCAGAGCCAGATCAACGCTGAGAGCGCGGACGGCGGCGGAGATATTCCCGAAGCAGTCGGCAAAATAATGAACGAAACGCTGAGCAACGGCAAGTGGAGCGATGACTCGGTCAAGATCGCGTTCATGATCTTCGACGCGCCCCCGCACGAGGAGGACTCCGACGAGGTGGCGCAGGCGGTGAAGGACGCGGCGAAAAAGGGCATACGCCTAGTGCCGATAGTTTCTTCAAACACCGAGCGCGATACCGAGCTTTTCGCGCGCGGAGCGGCTATCTGCACAGGCGGCAGCTACGTTTTCCTCACCGACGATTCGGGCATCGGCGACTCTCACCTCGAGCCGATAATCGGCGATTACAAGGTCGAAAAGCTGCACGACATAATCGTCCGCATAATCGGCGACTACCGCCAGTAATACAAAAAAGCTGTACGTTTTCGGGCGTACAGCTTTTTATTTCAATGTTCAAATTTTCATATTATGTTCTCGAGGAACGCAATTGTCTTGTAATCAAATTTCAGATCCTGCGCCTGCATATTCTCCTCTATCTGCCAATCTTTTGAAGCGGCGAAAACTGAGCTTACGAAGAAAGGCTGGCTGTTGAGGTAGCCCAGCGGGATAACTGCGGCGGGTATATTTTCCTGCATACTAAGCTGTTTTACGCGGGCAAGGCGTGCAAGGTTCGCGGTGCTGGTGAACTGACCCTCGGGCAGATTTTTCATCGACTCGCCGCGCGCGAGCTTCGCGAAAAAGCCCTTTGCCTGCGGGCAGTAAGCCATCACGGGGAACTGGTTGCGCTGGTACCATTTGAACTCGCGCAGGTTCATGCAGACCACGGTAGGGTCGCCGAAAGTATCGGTGCTGCTGTGCGCCAAGCTGTAATTTATCTGGCTGACGCGGAAAGGCTCCATGCCGTTTTCCACCGCGAATTTGTTCGCAGCCTCTATCCTCGCAGCCGTCCAGTTTGAAGCGCCGAGAAAGCGCGCTCTGCCGCTGCGGTGAAAATCATTAAGTATCGGCATGATCTCTTCAACGGGTATGCGCTCATCGTCGCGGTGAACGAAATACACGTCGATATGGTCTGTGCCGAGCACCTCGAGCGAGCGCGAAATATCGTACTCAAGCTCGGCGCGGGAAAGGCGCGAACGCTCCATCTCGCCTATCGGCGGGTGACCGCCCTTTGTGCAAAGGATAATGTCATCGCGATTGCCGCGGGCGCGCATCCATCTGCCGATAACGCCCTCGGAGGAATCAAGCCCCTCCTCCAGCCACGAGCAGTACACGCGCGCGGTGTCGATGCACCTGCCGCCGCATTTATAAAATGTATCGAGCAGCTCGAAATAAACTTCGTCTGAATCGCTGCGCTCGAAACTTGCCGTGCCGAAAGAGAGCGCCGGCAGCTTTAAGGAGTCTTTTTCATTCTTGATCTCAAATTCCAACATAAATAATTCTAACCCCCATCAAATTCTTCTACTCATACTTATACCATTTTACACTTTATATAATATGAATAATCATACCATATATTTATAGCTGTTTTCAATGCAAATTGTAAATTTTTTTGAAGTTTTTGCGAAAACGCTTGACAAGGCGTTTCACTTGATATATAATATTATTCGTGATGTAAAGAGATTAGACTTTACATACTTTTTCGGAAAGGGGCTTGGCGCAGATATGGAAATGGCAAAAAATTTGCAGATGGGCGTGCTGCTCGATATTTACGGTGCGCTGCTTACCGAGCGCCAGCGCGAAATGATGGATCTTTATTACAACGACGACCTCTCGCTTTCCGAAATAGCCGAGCAGTACGAGATCTCGCGGCAGGGCGTGCACGACGCGCTGAAACGCAGCGAGGAAACTCTGCGGCACTACGATAACGCACTGGGGCTGGCGGCGGCTCAGCAGCAGCAGAAAAACCAACTGCTGGAATTTAAGTCGCAGGCGCTCGCGGCGCTCGAAGAATGCCGCAAGGTGACGTTTGGCAAAAACATCGCCGAAAAGGTGATAGCGCTGCTCGAAAATCTCGACAGCAAACTCGAAGAGTACGAAAATTCGGACTACAACGAATAAAGACAGGAGGCGCGGCAGATGGCATTCGAGGGACTTTCAGAAAAACTCGGAGGAGTATTCAAAAAGCTTAAATCGCGCGGAAAGCTTACCGAAGCAGACGTAAAGACTGCCATGCGCGAAGTCAAGATGGCGCTTCTCGAGGCTGACGTAAGCTACAAAGTAGTTAAAGATTTTGTAAATAAAGTTACCGAGCGCAGCGTGGGCGAAGAGGTTCTCAGCAGCCTTACCCCCGCTCAGCAGGTCATCAAGATAGTAAACGAAGAGCTGATAGCGCTGATGGGCGACGGCAACGCGAAGATAAATTTCCCGAACAAGCCGCCCTGCGTTATAATGATGTGCGGATTGCAGGGTGCAGGTAAGACCACCCACGCCGCGAAGCTCGCGAAATATTTTAAGAATAAAGAGATGAAAAGACCGCTGCTCATCGCCGCCGACGTTTACCGCCCCGCGGCTATCGAACAGCTAAAGGTAGTAGGCGCTAAGGCGGAAGTTCCCGTTTTTGAGATGGGTCAGATAGACCCGCGCAAGATCGTAAAAGAGGGTCTGAAACACGCAAGCGACTACGGCAACGACCTTGTTATCATCGACACCGCAGGCCGTCTGCATATCGACGAAGAGCTTATGCAGGAGCTTGTGGATATAAAGAAGATCGCGCAGCCTAACGAGATAATGCTCGTAGTAGACGCGATGATCGGTCAGGACGCTGTAAAGGTAGCCTCAAGCTTCGACGAAGCGCTCGGCATCGACAGCGTGCTGCTGACAAAGCTCGACTCTGACACGCGCGGCGGCGCGGCGCTCTCGGTACTTTCCGTAACGGGTAAGCCGATAAAGTTCGTCGGAATGGGCGAAAAGCTGGACGATTTCGAGAAATTCCACCCCGAGAGAATGGCTTCGAGAATACTCGGCATGGGCGATATGCTCACCCTCATCGAGCGCGCGACATCCGCCATCGACCACGACGACGCAGAGCGCATGGCGAAAAAGATGCAGGAGAGCGGCTTCGACATGGAAGACCTGCTGGAGAACATGGAGCAGATACACAAGATGGGCTCTATGCGCTCGATAATCAAGCTTATCCCCGGCGCTTCGCAGGTAACTGACGAGCAGGTGGAGCAGGGCGAAGTACAGCTCAAAAAGACGAAAGCCATGATACAGTCGATGACAAAAGCCGAGCGCGCAAAGCCCTCGCTCATCGACCCCAAGCGCAAGCGCAGGATAGCGGCGGGCAGCGGCACGCAGGTCTCTGACGTGAACCAGCTGCTGAGGCAGTTCGACCAGATGCAGAAAATGATGAAGCAATTCGGTCTGGGCGGAAAAAATCTGCACGGCAAGAAGGCGCGCATGAACCGCGCAGGAATGCTAAAACTCATGGGCGGTATGCCTAAGAAATAAGATTTGAACCGCTTTGCGGCTTAAATACAAAAAGTATGATGATGGAGGTGAATTTAAAATGGCAGTAAAGATCAGACTGAGAAGAATGGGCGCTAAGAAAGCTCCTTTTTACAGAATAGTTGTTGCTGATTCCAGATACCCCAGAGATGGACGTTTCATCGAGGAGATCGGCTACTATGATCCTACCAAGGATCCTATCGTTCTCAAGCTCGACGACGAGAAGGTAAAGACCTGGATCGCTAACGGCGCACAGCCTACCGACAGAGTAAAGGCTCTGCTGAAGAAGAACGGAACTATCTGATAGCCCCAAACCCTTTCGCCGGCAGAAGTCGGCGAATTATTTTGAAAGGAACGGTATCGCATGGAAGAACTACTCAAAACCATCGCCTGCGAGCTGGTAGAAAATAAAGACGCTGTAAGCGTTTCCGTTGATCCCGAAAATGAAGAGGGCGTTATCGTTTACCACCTGCACGTCGCCGAAAACGACATGGGCAGAGTTATCGGAAAGCAGGGCAGGATCGCCAAGGCTATCCGCGTGGTAATGAGAGCGGGCGCTTCGCGCATCGACCAGAAGATAATGGTCGAGATCGACTAAGCAGATCACGATAAGTATAAAAATATCACCTTTGGCAATAATAGCTAGAGGTGATTTTTTTATGCGGAAAATATTCACGGCGCAGACTTTGCGGGCGGCGCTTGCGGGGGCGGCAGGCGGCGCGGCTAACGGCTTTTTCGGCTCGGGCGGCGGACTGCTGAGCGTGCCAGCGCTGGAAAGCGGCGGATTGGAAACCAAAAAAGCGCACGCGACCTCCCTCGCGATAATGCTCCCGCTGAGTGTCATAAGCGCAGCGGTGTACATGAAAAACGGCAGCCTTGACCTGCGCGAGGCGGTGAGATACCTGCCCGGCGGATTGGCGGGGGTGATCGTCGGCTCGGCGGCGCTGAAAAAAGCGTCTCCCCTGCTGGTCAAGCGGCTTTTCGCGGCGGTGATGATATATTTCGGAGTGCGCATGATAATGAGGTGAGGTGCGGAAAATGGCGGTGACGGCGGTAGCATTTCTGGCGGGAATGGCGGCAGCGATGGGGCTGGGCGGCGGCTCGTTTTTGATAATATATTTGACAGTGTTCGCGGGGGTGAGCCAACAGGCGGCGCAGGGCATAAATCTGGTTTTCTTCATACCCGCGGCGGCTTGCGCGGTTTGGCTTCACACGCGAAACAGACTGGTAAACTGGAAAAGCGCGCTCCCCGCCATGCTCACGGGCGCGGTAACGGCGATAATATCGGCAAATATCGCGATGAGGATAGACGGAGATATATCAAGGAAACTGTTTGGAGCATTTGTGCTGATAATGGGTATGAAGATGTTATCCGAAAAGCCAAAAAATCAGAATATATAATCTCATGTGGTATTCGCATGAAGTGTAAATAC
>DBEZOM010000197.1:0-5840 GCA_048252855.1 Ruminococcus sp. | reverse complement strand
GACTATGTTCGCAATTAGATCAAATAGCTGTATAACTACCGACATTACGTCCATTTAGCTCACCTCCATCTCTGGAGGAAGATTTGAACCGCCTACCGTTTTATGCAGTACGCCTTGATTAGTATTGTAACATATTTGTCGGGTTTTGTCAATTAAAAAGCGCATGACTATCTTTTCAATAGTCATGCGCTTATATTTTAGCTGTTACGTCCGTTCGTTCAAGTGCCTGCGCACTTGAAGGTATGCTTTGTTTGGGCGACCTACTAGGAAAATCCCTCTATCGCAGGGATTTTCCTCTTTTAAAACAGTCCACGGGACTGTTTTAAAATTCACCTTTTTCGGAGCTCCCTACGGATTGGGGGGGGTTCGCGCTCTGCGGAGCGCGCCGATGGGCTCTGCCCCTCGACCCCGCAAGCGGCTGGCGCGCCGCTTGAGCACGCGCTTTTTTTATCTTCACGCCATACTGTTGAGCGTGCTATTACTGTTGCACCGCGACTTTTACTTTGTTAGAGAGCGAAACAAACTGGGAAGTTGTCGAAGCCGACTTTTCACGCTTGACAAGCGCCGCGGATTGTGGTAAAATTGATAAGGCGGCGCAGGAAATGTACCGCTTATTGGAAAGGACTTGTAAAATTGGCGCGAATTTATCCGCTGTTCTCGTCCAGCAAGGGCAACTGCACATTTTTTGGCAGCCCCGAGGGCGGGATACTTATAGACTGCGGCGTTTCATGCAAAAGGGTATGCGAAGCGCTGGCAGATAACGGCATTTCTCCGCAGGCGGTGAAGAGCATATTCATCACCCACACCCACTCCGACCACGTGAAAGGGCTGACGGTGTTCCTGAAAAAATACCCCGCGCGGCTCTACGCCCAGCAGCGCAACCTCGACATACTTTTCGAGAGCGGAAAGCTGCCGCAGGGCGCTGAATGTACGGCGATCGAAAGCGGCGCGGAGGTCAGCGCGGCGGGCTTTACGGTGAGCGCTTTCGCCACCCCGCACGACACTCCCGAAAGCTGCGGTTACAGAGTCACATACCCCGACGGCAAGACGGCGGTGCTTTGCACCGATCTGGGCGAGGTCACCGACACGGTTTGGGCGAGCATAACCGGCGCGGATCTGGTGCTGTTGGAAGCGAATTACGATCCGGATATGCTAAAAAACGGCAGTTATCCGCCCGATCTGAAAAGCCGGATAGCCTCAGACCACGGGCATTTATCGAACGGCGAATGTGGCAGGCGGCTGGCGATGCTGGCAGAGGGCGGCACGATGCACTTTGTGCTGGGGCATTTGAGCGAAGAGAACAACACGCCCGAGAGGGCTGAAAAAGCGGCGGCGTGCGCGCTGCTGCCGAGAGAGCGCGAGCGTGATTATATGCTGTATGTCGCACCCCCGTGCGGCGGCAAGGCGGTGATCTTTTGATAAAAGTCAACATAATATGCGTCGGCAAGCTGAAAGAGAGTTACTGGCGCGAAGCGGTGGCGGAGTATGCGAAGCGGCTGAGCGCCTACTGCGTATTCAGCGTAGTCGAGCTGAGCGAATCGAAGCTGCCCGACCACCCGTCCGAAAAGCAGATCGCCGACGGCATGGAAAAAGAAGCGGACGCGATGATGAAGTATCTGAACACGAGGGGCGCGCTGAACATAGCGATGTGCATCGAGGGAAGAGAGCAGAGTTCGGAAGCGTTAGCGGCTCGCCTGAACAAAGCGGCGGTAGAGGGCACATCGGCGGTAAATTTCTACATCGGCTCGTCATACGGCCTAGCGGGGCGGGTAAAGAAAATGTGTTCGGCGAAGCTTTCGATGTCGCCGATGACGTTCCCGCACCAGTTAGCGCGAGTAATGCTCTGCGAGCAGGTATACCGCGCCTTTTCGATAAACGCCAACGGAAAGTATCACAAGTGACTCACACCGCTTGACAAACCGTCCGCGGCGTGATATAATTAAGATAATAAAAGAGGCGCACTGCTGTAAGCGGTTCTCCTCCATAAGTGATTGAATTTTGATAATCGCCTTATGTAGCAGTGGGGCGGTTATCTTTTTTTATTGCTTAAATTAAATGTTACTTTGACAGCGTCCAGTATTAGATGAAGTAATTGAATTACAACTGATAATATGTCCACCAAGCTCACCTCCATCTCTGGAGGAAGATTTGAACCGCCTACCGTTTTATGCAGTACGCCTTGATTTTTATTATAACATACTTGTAGAATTTTGTCAATTAAAAAGCGCATGGCTATCCTTTTCAATAGTCATGCGCTTATATTTTAGCTATTACGTCTGTTCGTTCAAGTGCCTGCGCACTTGAAGGTATCTTTGTACGGGCGACCTACTAGGAAAATCCCGCTATCGCAGGGATTTTCCTCTTGTATAACAGTCCACCGGACTGTTATACAATTCACCTTTTTCGGAGCTCCCTTCGGATGGGGGGTTTCGCGCTCTGCGGAGCGCGACAATGGGGGCTTCTCGCCCCCCTCGACCCCCTCGGCAAAGCTCGCGCGCCTTGCAACCGCATTTTTGGATAGGCGACTCTCATTCGTTTGGTAAGGGAAACAAAGTGGGAAGTTGGCGCAGCCAACTTCTCGGAAATCGGCGAAGCCGACTTTCCACGCGTCGTTGCATCCCGCGCTTTTTAATTTTTAGCCACGTAGTGTAGATTTTCTACGTGGGAAGTTGTCGAAGACAACTTCTGGGAAACTTGGCGAAGCCAATTTTCCACGCGCCTTGCAACCGCTTCTATTGACAGGGGCTTTTACTTTGTTTGGGTTATTCTGACTTTGATGTTTCCACTTTCTCTTTCTTCCTAACAAATCTCAACCCGTCATGATTACAAAAATCCGCCGCAAGCATTATAAATATCGGCGCGAAATTTACCAGATACCTCGACCTCGTTTCCCATAGCTCGAAAAATACCAGCACTCCCGCGAAAATTATCCTCATCAGCCAGCTTTCGTCCACTCGCTTCCTCTCGCCGCGGCATTCGTCGCACCCCGCGAAATACCCCGCCGTCACCGCCGTAAGCATCGCGAAATGGTACAGCGTGCACATATACCTGAAAACTTTCGAGCTCGTCACAAACTCCCTCAGCGCCGAGCTTTCGCCGCCGTTTATATGGTAAAAAATGAGATAGCTTCCGTCCGACCATGTGTACGCCGCTTTCTTGAAGAAATGAAACACCATTCCGCCGAAGCCGAAGTTCTCCAGCCGCTCGGCAAATCTCGTAACGTCCGCCGCTTCTTTCTCCTCATAAGTTTCGTAATTCAGCGTGTACTGAAAATCGCGGAACGAATATCCGCCGCGCGTTTTCATACCCATCATTATCCAGTGGTGCGGCGGGAATTTGTACCGCGCGTAATCCTGCTCGTCGGCGATGTGGAAAGCCGCCGTGAATGCGCTCGCCGCCGCTATAAAGCCGACCACCATCGCCGCCAATACAGCCGCCCACGCGCCTTTCGCCAAGCGCCTAACGCCCCTCCTGCGCTCCTCGCTCTCAGCTATCGCCGTGTACAGCATGAACGCGGGCAGCAGGACTATCACACTGCCTTTCATCTTAAAGCCCAGCGCCGTGTACAGCGCGCAAAGCGCCATCTGCGGAAGCGCCCTCAGCAGGTTCTCCCGCTTCACCTCGCCTTTCAGATACGGCAGACCCCGCAGATACCGGTAAAACGCCGCCATTACAAAAGGCATCGAGAGCGAATCAGTGTAGTAAAACGGCACATATGTGTAAAACACGGAAAATCCTGCGCCGCATATCGCCGCGAACAGCGCTTTCGCCGCTCCGCCCTGCTTGTTTTTATACATCAGTTTCGCACTGCGGTACATATAGATGTACGAAATGTTCAGCGCCAGCGCGTTTACGAATATCGGCGCGCTTCTGTTCATGCTTCCCGTCAGCGCGTACTGTATCTTGTATATCCCCGTCAGCAGAAGCAAAAGTATCTGGTTGTTCGGGTATATCGCGAAATATTTGTCGTGCCGCGCGGGCATGGTCTCGTATATCCTGCTGATGTCCCAGTTTTCCGCCAACTGCCGCGCCGCGCGGTCGGTGTAGCCGAGGTCGGTTATCGGCGCTAGGGTAAGCTTGTACCCGCAGTACAGCTGTATCGCGAACATCGCCGCCGCCATTATTATAAACACGCGGTCGGCGGCCGCCTGCGGGCTTTTGCACCTGCCCAGCCGCTTCTCAAGCGCGCCGCAGCCCCTGCGCGCCGCCAGCACTATCGCCAATGCGCCCAGCGCTATCAGCCCCATCTGCCAGCTAAGCCCGTAGGAGTCATTGCCGCGCGCCCCGCAGGCTATCAGCACATAAACCATCACTATGCCGAAGCCGAGCTGGAGCGCTCTGCCAAAGTTCAACATTTATTCTCTTCCTTTTTTCGTTTCATACTTTTCTATATTTCTGATCTTGCGTCAGATATTATTTTTGCGCCTTGTCCTGCTCGATGAGCCTTTTTACCGCGCCGATAACGCACTGTATCGCCCGCGATGAATAGTCCGTGATGTTGTCGGGCAGACCCGCGTTGCTGCGCTCTACGTTCCAAAGCGCCGTCAAAACCGCCCCGCAGCGCGCGCCCCTCAGCAGACCTACCGAGAATATCGCCGCGCACTCCATCTCCGATGTCAAACAGCCGCAGGCTTTGTAGCCCTCCCAGTTTTCCGCAAGCTTTTTCGCAACAGCCGAGTTCTGCGGCTCTACTTCGCCGTAAAAACTATCCTTAGAATGTACCACGCCGACGTGATACGAGTTGCCGAAACTGCCGTCGCAAAGTTCCGCCGCCGACTGCGCCAGCGCCGATACTACTTGATAATCCGCCGCCGCAGGGTAGCCCTCGGGCAGATATTCGCGCGAAGTGCCCTCGCCCCGCACCGCCGCCGAAGCAATGCAGAGGTCGCCGCCCGTAACGTCCAGCTTTATGCCGCCGCTTGTGCCTATGCGCAAAAGCGTGTCCGCGCCGCACTTTATCAGCTCCTCCGCCGCGATAGCCGCCGAAGGCCCGCCGATGCCCGTAGAGCACACCGATACCTTTTCGCCGCAGAGCGTGCCTGTATACAGATTATACTCGCGGTTCTGCGCTATCTGTACAGCGTTGTCAAGCAGCGCCGCTATCTTCGGCACTCTGCCGGGGTCGCCGGGGAGGATAACGTACCTGCCGACCTCGCCCGCCTTTGCGCGTATGTGAAATTGCCTTTCGCCGTCCATAATAGAAGCCATTTTTCAGCCCTCCTCAGTAGTTTCAGCTTTGTCTGTTTTGTTTGTATCGTTTGTATCGTCTTTATCGTCCGAATTATCCTTTTTGTCGAGCTGCTCAGCCTGCCACTCTTCAAAGCTTTGACCCGCGGCGTTTTCCGTAAACTTGGTCGGACGGCGCTTTCTTATCGTGACTACCCCGCCCGCTATCGCCATAACAACGCCCGCGGTGCAAAGTATGCCCGAGCCTATGCACGCCGCGCGGTAGTGGTTCTCAGCCGCATTGTCGTCCCTGAAAATCGCCTGCGTGGGGTCTGACGGCGAATAGAGTATCGGCAGAGGTTCGCCCTCTTTCCACGTCTTGTTGAGGTTCACCGTGTTCATGACCTCTACGCGGTAGCCGATGGTGCGCCCCGGCACGGTGAAGCGAACTACCGGCCCGTAAAAGTAAACGCCGTCCTTCTCCTGCGAGCCTTCCTGATCTACCGTGGCGGTGGTCGGCTCGGTGCATATCTTCTCGAGCGCCTTGTGCTCGTTCCACGGCAGGTAGGTTATCGTGATTATCGAGGCGGAGATCAGCAGCGCGAAAACCAGCGCCAGTATGCCCTTTTTCGCCGCCGTGAACTTTACGCCCTCTTCCGCTTTTTCCATCTTTT
>DBEZOM010000196.1:0-6152 GCA_048252855.1 Ruminococcus sp. | reverse complement strand
AAATACGGTCTGACAAAAAGGCCGAAATAGACAAAATTTACGGAGGTAATAATTATGTTAAAATGTCTGAAAAATGAAAAGCTTTGGTACGCAGTAGGCGGCGCGGCTGCCCTCGTTATCGGCAAGAAGATCGTAAAGGCTAAGAAGACCCGCGAGCTGGCCGTTACCGGTATCGCTAAGGGCATGAAGCTCAAGAGCGACGCTCAGGAGACCCTGCGCAACATGAAGGACGAAGCTTCCGACATCTGCTACGACGCTAAGGTAGAGGCAGGCCTGCACGAGGAAGCCAACGAGGGAAAAGAAGCGGCTGAATAATGAGAGCGAAAATAGTTTACGACGCGCCGGGAAGAATAAGGCTGCGCGGCGGGGCTGACGCTTTTGAAAAGACCGCCGAAGCGGCTATAGAGCAGTACGCGCTGAAAAACGAATGGGTGCTGGACTGCGAGGCGCATTACGAAAACGGCGGCATACTGCTGACGTACAAAAAGGGCTGCCGCGAAAAGGCATTGCAGTTCGTGCGGGAGCTTGTGCCCGCCGCTCTCGAGCCTGTATCGCCCAGCGGATATGACGTAAAAGAGATCGACAGAACTTTTAAATCAGACCTGATAAAGCTCATCGCGGACAGGTATGTGAAAAAGGCTCTGCTGCCCTCGCCGATAAGCAAGGCGCTGATAATTTACAGCGGTCTGAAATACATAGCGCGCGGAATAAGCACGCTTTTCGACGGCAAACTTACGGTAGAGGTGCTCGACGGCGCGAGCATTGGCGCTTGTCTGGCGCAGAAGAATTACAACACGGCGGGCACGGTAATGTTCCTGCTCTCGGTTTCTGCGCTGCTGGAGGATTACACCCGCGCGAGGACTAAAGCCGCGCTGACCGACAGCTTAGCGATAAAGGCCGACAAAGTATGGCTTGCGGGCGAGGGCGACGACCCCGACCTGCTGATACCCATGAGCGAGCTGAAAGCGGGCGACTGCATAAGAGTACGCACGGGCAGCGTAATACCCGTAGACGGCGAAGTGACCGACGGCGAAGCATACGTCAACGAAGCCTCTATGACAGGCGAGCCGCTGGCGGTAATGAAGTCGGCGGGAAGCAGCGTATTCGCGGGAACTGTCATCGACGAAGGCTCGATCGTTATAAAAGTACGCAGCCTTTCATCGGACACCAAGATCAGCAGGATAATCGAGCTTATCGACAACTCTGAGAACCTGAAAGCGGGCGTACAGAGCAAGGCTGAGCGGCTGGCGGACAGCATAGTGCCGTACAGCTTCCTGGGCTTTATACTGACGCTGGCGCTGACGAGGAACGTCACCAAGGCGGTATCAGTGCTGATGGTGGACTACTCCTGCGCGATAAAGCTTTCGACGCCGATAGCGGTCATCTCTGCGATAAAGCAGGCGGCGGACTGCGACATTACGGTAAAGGGCGGAAAATATCTGGAAGAATTTGCAATGGCAGATTCGATAGTTTTCGACAAGACGGGCACACTTACGAACGCCGAGCCGGTGCTTGAAAAAGTGATAGCGCTGGGCGACTATTCGGAGGAGGACACGCTGAAAATAGCGGCTTGTCTGGAAGAGCACTTCCCGCACAGCGTTGCGCGCGCGATCGTAAAAGGCGCGGCGGCGCGGGGCATAGACCATGCCGAGGAGCACGCTGAGGTGCAGTACATAGTGGCGCACGGAATATCCACCACGCTGCACGGAAAGCCCGCGGTGATCGGCAGCAAGCATTTTGTCTGCGAGGACGAGGGCGTTGAGATCACGGAAGACCAGCAGCGCGAGATCGACGAAAAGTCGGGCGCTTGCTCGGTAGTATACCTAGCGGTCGGCGGAAAGCTGACGGGCGCGCTCTGCATAAGCGACCCGCCGCGTGCGGAAGCGAAGCGAGCGGTAGAGATGCTGAAAGAAAGCGGCATCGAGAACATTGTAATGCTCACGGGCGACAGCGCGAAAGCGGCTGAGATAACGGCCGAGAAGCTTGGCATAACGAGCTATCGTGCGCAGGTATTGCCCGAGGACAAGCACAGCTGGGTAGAGCGGCTGAAAGAAGAGGGTCACCGCGTGATAATGGTAGGCGACGGCATAAACGACGCGCCTGCGCTTGCGGCGGCGAACGTATCGGTAGCGATGAGCGACGCATCAGACATTGCGCGCGAAACGGCGGACATAACGCTGCGCGGAGCAGACCTGACGGAGCTTGCGCGGATACGCAGGCTGAGCGAAGCCTTAATGGCGCGTATAAACAGTAATTACAGATTTATACTGTGGTTCAATTCTGCGCTGCTTGCGGGCGGAGCTTTAGGGCTGCTTGCCCCCTCGTGGTCGGCGCTTTTGCACAACGCATCGACGATGGCGATATGTGCGAAGAGCATGACCCCGCTAAAAGACAGCGAAAAATAAGACACATAATGCAGCGTTTTTCCGAAAGGGAGGGCGCTGCTTTTTTGTGCAACGGTACAGATTTTTTATATATAAATTGTGCAGATCGTACAAATATCGAGCACAGAGGAAAAATCGAAGCGAATATGCTTGACAAGCGGAGAAAAATATGATAAAATATACTAGTCGTTAAGGCGCGAGCCAAGACTTCACAAGGACAGCAAGGACAGGTGTCCGAGTGGTTTAAGGAGCCGGTCTTGAAAACCGGTGATACGGCAACGTACCGTGGGTTCGAATCCCACCCTGTCCGCCATATTTTTGCGGATTTACCCAAGTGGTGAAGGGGCTCCCCTGCTAAGGGAGTAGGTCGGGAAACCGGCGCGAGAGTTCAAATCTCTCAATCCGCGCCAAGATAAAAACCGTGTAATTACTGAACAGTCAGCAATTACACGGTTTTTTGCTATGTTTTAAAGCACAAGCATTTGAACGAAAAAATAGAAAAATGGCTTGAAATATAGTGCTTTGGAATGATATATGACACGAAATATGACACGAAAAATATGATGATATAAGAGCACTAGCATAAATAAGCCACAAAATTTTTGTGCTGATAATTGTTTTCATTGGTCTTGTGACGTTCTTTTTTTCACAGTCTCACTAATTACTTCACCTTCCCCGCCAACTTCTTCATCAGCTTTTTACCCGCGACCCCGTTCTGCTTGTACCCCAGCTTCCCGAGCACCGCATTGGTAGCCTTCTCCGTGCCACCGCCGAAGCCGCCGTCGTCCGCGAGGTTCTCAGCCACGCCGAGCTCCGCGCAAGCGAGCCGCAGGAGCTGTTTGTACGCGTACACGCCTACGCCCTTGTCGCCGCGCTTGAAGCCCTCTGTATCCAGCGTTTTCAAGGCTTTCGGAGCAGTGAAGCCGTTCAGACCAGCCGCCTTTATCTTCGCGGGATAGTCCACATAGCAGTAGTTGCAATCCACCGCCGAGCCTATGCCCGCGACAGCGCCGCCGTCCGTGTACTGCCACATTCCGACCTCGCCCGACCAGTTGAGTTTGCCGCCATACTCCGCGAGCCAGAGCGCGTAACGCTTGGCAACGTCCGCAGTCAGCATGGTCTGCGCAGGGCTGCGGCTCATGTAAATTCCCGCGAAATAGCCTGCCTTTTCAAGCTCCTCGCAGAACGCTTTGCACATCGCGGACACGCCCGTTTTGCCGACCAGCGACTTGCCCTCGACATCGAAATATATCGGGTACTCGAACTGCTTACCCTTGATGGCGGCGATACAGCACTTAGCCTCCTGCCGCGCCTCGTCGGCGGTGGTCGCATAGCTGAACCAGTAGCCGCCGCAGGGTATGCCGTGCTTCTTGCACTCGCTGTAATTGCGCGTGAAAGTCTTGTCTATCTGCCCCGCGTAACGTCCGTAGCCGATCTGCATTATCACGAAATCGACCGCACCGCGCACTTTCGCGAAGTCGGGCGAGCCTTGGCAGTATGATATGTCAATGCCTTTTTTCATCGTTATCCTCCTTTAAAACGTCGATAGCCTTAGTTATCACGGCGGGGATAGGCACGCCCATCAGCCCCGCATTTTCGATGATTGACAGTGTTTCGTTGGCGATGAACGCCACGCACACCGCGTCCTTGATGTATGCCGTACCGAGCGTGAGGTCAAGGCGGCACGCGACCAGCAGTATCAGCAGTATCATGCCCTTGCGGCACAGCCCCTTGAACCCTGCACGGCTCTCGAGCGCCCCGCTCTCCGACTTGCCCGAGCGCTTGAAAACGCCCGCCACGATAAGCCCCGTGAGGTAGTCGATCGCGATGAAGATGATAAGTGTCGTCATAGCGCTTGTCCAGCCGCCGAACAGCGCCGCGACCGCTCCGCCGAGCGTTCCGACAGCGGCAAGCACCGCCGCTTTTATGTTTGTCATATTATTCCTCCTATTCTTTGAGGGCGAACACGCCGTTGTAAACGTACTTTGTGCCATCAACGTCTATCGTTATGCCCGACTGTCCGATAAACTGCGTAAACGGTACAAAAAATAGGTTGTCGCTGTATGTGCCTGCGTCAGTCACGGCGGGGACTAGAGCGGTGCGCCCTCCGGATTGTACGCCGACATTTTTTAGTTGATCTACGGCAAATCCTGTGCCGTTACTGCCACCCATGTCCTTAAATGCGCTGTCATTTGCAAAATCGCCTATCGTAGCGCCGTAGGTGCTGTTGCCCGTAGAGTGATAACCTGCAAAAATAACACCGCCGTCAGTGTTTTTAGTGATAAAGATATTGTCTATGTTATTGACGTACAGCAGTATACCACAGCTGGTCTTGACGGCACGAGTAAAGCGATGATCTGTTCCCCACTTTGCGAATCGGTAATCGTTCATACCGTTTTTTAGTGTTGCAAAAAATATATAATTGTTCGTGTTGGTGTCAATTGTCAGTGCTGTCACACCGCCTATTTTACATTGTATTGCTGTGCTCCCCGCCGGTGTAGATATTGCGCTGAAATAATCCGTTGCGTTAGTGTTGAGCCACGCTCTAACTTCATTTCTGTTACTGTCCGCTGTCGTTCCCGTGAAATATGTTGTTTCTATTGCCATTACTATTCCTCCTCAATTTTTGTTGCATTGCCGACTGTGCCCACTACCCCCTCCGCCACCGCCGAGGCTAGGGCGGGCGCGCTGCCGCCGCTTCTCTGCGAAAGCTCAGCATACGCCGCGTCTATCTTCTCAAAATTCGCGTTCAGATACGCCTCGTCGAACAGATCATCGTCGCCGACAAGCGCGAGCGTTAAATTCTCAGTGTACTCCATATGCCCCTCCTATCGCCCGATAACGAGCCAGTCAACGTGGTATGTGCCCGTCGGCAGGTAGCCCTCCTGTGCGCCGCCGCTCTGCTTGTACCGCCCGTTGGTGACATAGCAGCGGTAGCCAGTGCCCGCGAGGTACTCGAGGAAACAGCAGACGTTCATCGCCGCCACCTGCCCCGTGCTGTACACATAGCTCACCGTCGCCAGCACCCGCGTGTTCGCCGTCGCGTTCGGGATATTCAGCGTTACGCGCTGGCTCGCGACCGTTGCGCCTTTCTTGATGGTGAAGCTCTCCCGCCCATGCTCGAAACCGCGCGCCGCGAGCACGTCGAAAAAGCCGTCTATCTGCTCGCCCGAGTAACGCAACTTGTACTTCGCCGCGTTCTCGAGGGCGGTCACACGTTCCTCTATCGTCAAATTTTCTGCCATAATATCACTCCTCATATCAACTGTTCTTCGTCATTTAGTCCCGCCGCCGTGATGTCTGCGCTCAGCCCGCCGTCATACGAAAACGCCAGCCCCGTGACGGGTATCGCCGCGCCCGAATAGGTCACCACGTCGCCGACGTCGAGCCGCGGGTCGCCCAAGCGATGCCGAAACTGCGCCGTGTACCATGTGTAATTCTTCACGCGGCTGAAAAGGCTGTCAAGCAGGCTGCGGTTCATGTACGGACACGCGAGCTGCAAAATTCGCCCCTTGCTCTCGTCCGTTTCACCCGCCGTCATGCGCGTGTCGTCGTCGATGTTGCAGACCACGCCGACTATCACGTTCGGGTTCTCGCTAAGGGTCGGCTCGTCTGCTTCACTGGGCGTGATCTCGCGCGCCGACGTGTACCACCGCGTGCGGTAGACCCCCTCGCGGTCGAGGTAGCCGAAATGCCCCCGTGCCGCCGCGATGTACCCGAGCATCTGACGGCAGGTCGTGCCCGCCGCGATGGTCGAGATCTCGAAGT
>DBEZOM010000195.1:0-3181 GCA_048252855.1 Ruminococcus sp. | reverse complement strand
TAGCTCGCCTATTCGATAAGGTTGCGAAAGATGTCCCGATCACAGCTATTCAGATGAGAAAAGAGCGCGGCAATGCAGCTGCAATCGTTACAGTTATCATTATCATTGTCACTATCGTCCATTTTGGCTTTTAGCCCCCTTTCAAATGTATTGATGATATTATACACCATTTTCATTTGTTTGTCAAGTGGTGTTTCATATATTTATATAATTCAAGTATTGTGATCTAAATAAGAGTCCATTTTATTGTACTCTTATCAATCTATCACGATATAGTCCATTATTTGCAGCATGATATTTTGCGTCATCGAATCGACAAGATACAGCTCCTCAAGCGTTGAATAACCGCCGATCTGTTCGCGAACCGACACTATCTGCTCAGCCAATTCATGTGATATTTTCAAACGATCGGCAATCTCATCGGCATTTGCATAGTTGATATGCACCTCACGCGGCGAATCGTCCTGCAGTTCGGGCTCGGGAGCTTCGGTCTCTGGCGGTGAAGTCGTTGTGATCTCCCGCGTGGTCGTGGTTTTAATGGTAGTTGTGGTAACTTTTGTAGTCGTCACGGTCGTAGTAGTGAACGGTATGTAGTCGGAATCTGACACGAAAACGTTTTCTGCCAGCAGTTTTATCGTCATTTCGCCAATGCCGCTGATCTGCTCAAGCTCTTTCAAGTCGTGTATAATTCCAACTTTTGTGCGATAATCAATGATTTTCTGCGCTGTGACCTCGCCGATCCCGTCCATTTCGCTCAGCTGTTCCACCGTTGCCAAATTTATGTCTATCGGAAATTGCGTTTCTTCTGCCGAAACTTTCGTTGTTTCGGGCTTGCTGTCGAAAATTTCGGTATCGGCTTCCGTGGCCTGGGGTGCTTTATAGTATATTTTTGCCTTTTCATCCTCAGTATCTAAAAGCCATGCGGCTGCGAAAACCACGATGAATACAGCAATTATTATTACAAAATACAGCTCGGTCGCCCGTGGCTTTCTGCCGATTTTTTTATCGTCTTTCTCGAAATCGTTTTCGTTATCCATGTTTTCACCCGCCTGCTAGATATATTTTCCTTTATTATAACATAAATTTTGGGTGAATGCAAGAGGCTGACCCGTAGATCAGCCCCTTTTCATGCCATTGTATGTTAATTTTTGACTAAGCTTTTCTCTTCACGAAGCTTTATCTGCTCGCAAATTATCTTCTTTATCTTCTCGACCTCCAGAGGCTTCGCTATGTGAGCGCTCATTCCCGCCTCTATGCACCTTTCGGCGTCCTCGGCAAACGCGTTCGCCGTCATTGCGATTATCGGGATAGTTTTTGCGTCGGGGCGGTCAAGCTCGCGTATCGCTTTGGTCGCCTCAAAACCGTCCATTATCGGCATCATAACATCCATGAGGATAACGTCAAACGTTCCCTCGGGACTTTTTTCAAAGAGCTCCATTGCTTTAAAGCCGTTATCCGCGACCGCTACCGAAGCGCCCGCGTCGGTCAAAAGGGTCTGCGCTATCTCGGCATTCAGCTCGTTATCCTCCGCCATAAGCAGGCGCTTGCCCTTGATAATGGCGTCTGCCTCGGGGATGATCACAGGCGTTTCGGGCTTTTCAGCGATGTCGAACGGGATAGTTACCACAAATGTAGACCCCACGCCCAGCTCGCTGGTGATCTCGATAGTTCCGCCCATTTGCTCAACAAGCCCTTTTACGATAGTCATACCCATGCCCGTTCCGCGGTACACGCTTCTTGCGTCTATCCTTTCCTGAACGAAAGGTTCGTAGATATGCTTTAGAAACTCCTCGCTCATGCCAATTCCCGTATCTGAGATAGTCCAGCGGTAGCCGCCCACGCCGTCATGCTCGGGCAAGGCTTCCACTATCGTCTTTATCGAGCCGCCCTGGCGGTTATATTTGATACAGTTGCCATAAATATTCAGAAAAATCTGTCGCAGGTGTACGGGGCTGCCGTAAATATAGCGGTACGGAATGGAAACTTTGCCCTTTTCGTAATCCCACTTAACGCCTGCGTCTACTGCGCGGCCGATGATTATTGTAACGACATCCTGCGTAAGCTCCATTAGGTCGATGACCTCGTGAGTAAGAACTACGCTTCCCTCCTCCAGCTTGCTCATCTGGAGCACGTCGTTGATAAGGCTGAGCAGGTGATTTGCCGCAACGCGCATTTTCTTGCGGTTGCTGTTTACAAGCTCTTTATCGTCGGGATGAGTTTCGTCGATCTCAAGCAGACCGATAATGCCGTTGAGCGGGGTACGAATATCGTGGCTCATGCGGCTGAGGAACTCTGTTTTGGCGAGGGTCGCGCTCTCCGCGCGCTCGGCGGTCTGTTTCAGCTCTGCATTTTTCTGATTGATCTGATCGTAAAGCCTTTCACGGCGCTCGGCTTCGATAGTGAAATCGCACCAAACGTACACGATAGCGTAGCTGGCGTTGATTATCAGCCAGCCGGGGTTAGCAAGCTGCACCCATATCATCACGGAAGTTGTCAAGAAAAATGCGATAAGCAAAGCGACATTATTTCTCGGGAATATCTTTTTGCGGTTGCCGAATACCACGAGCAGGCCGGCGGCGGAATATGCCATTATCATGCCAACGCCTACGGGCATGAAGAAGATACCGCGTGTATACTGCATATCGGGAGATAATTTGAAAAACAGACCGCTAAAGGGGTTTGTCAGCGCTAGCAAAACGTAGAGAAAATACGGTATCATCAAGAAGAGAATATTGCGCCGCAACTTTAAGAGCTGACGATCCTTATAGATCAAAACATAAGCATACGCCAGCCAAACAGCCGCCAAAAGCGGCATAGTCGCGACATACAGCGTCATCAGCAATTGATACGACCACCAATTCGGCAGGCTGTTCATCGCCATAGATGAGAAAATATCGACAAGCACGTTAAAAATACTGATGATAAGCACCTGAAAAAAAGCGCGTCCCTGAACGTCCTTATCTTCGCGTTGTCTTGGCCATTCCTTTATGAGCATTATCAAAAAGATCGCGAGAGCAAAAAAATCTGTTTCAACGTGCCACATCACACATCCCTCTTTCTTCATCACGCGCCGAAAGCCCACTTCACATACACCATCTTAGAATAGTAAAAAAAGATGCACCGCCACCAGGCAATGCATCTTAAAACGTAGCAATATTGAGTATTCGCGGGCTACATAGTG
>DBEZOM010000194.1:0-5181 GCA_048252855.1 Ruminococcus sp. | reverse complement strand
AAATATCATTGCCACAATCCTCGGTCGGGCTTACCTTTATGCCGACTGTCTTTAGATCACGAATGCTTATATATTATACCACCATACCCGCCCGATGTCAAGGGTGTTTTTGACGCAAAACGTAAATTTTTTATGAACGTTCGCTTTTCAGTATGGGTTTCTTGTGTTTCTTCTGCTCGTAAAGCAGCGCGTCGGCGTGGCTGAGCAGCTCGGTGATCTCTACCGTGCCTGTGCAGACGAAGGAGTAAACGCCTACGCTGATATGCACGATATACGGCTTATCGGCGGCGTGCAGGGCGTTATAGCGTTCGGAAACGCTCTCGATATAGGCGCGCAGGCGGGGTATATCCACCGTGCCGCGCAGGAACGCGCAAACGGCAAATTCGTCGCCGCCTATCCTGCCGACTATCTCGTTCTCGCCGAAAGATTCTTTGAGTATCTCGGCGGCGGAGCGTATGGCAAAATCGCCCTCCTCGTGGCCGAAACGGTCGTTGATGGTCTTTAGGCAGTCGAGGTCGGCGAAAACCATTATAGCCTCTGCGCCGTCGTTCGCGTCATCGCTGAGGCGTTTTCTGAGCTCTTCAAAAAAGCCGCGGCGGTTGAAGCAGCCGGTAAGCTCGTCCTGACGGGAAAGGTCGCTGAGAAGCTGGTTATACTCCTTGATCTCGATAAGGCTCTTTTGCAGATTTTTCTGCGTTACCGCCTGCTGTTTCATAAGCATGATTATTTTCAGCGCGGCGCAAAGCTGTACTGTTACAGACTGGATATAATGGAAATATTCATGTTTCAGCTCGCACATCAGCACGCCGTAATGCTCTTCGTTAGAGAAAAGCGGCGATACCACCATTGAGAAGCGGCGGTCTTGCGGGATAAATTTGTTTGAGAATATCTGGTCTGAGGGAATATCCTGCTCTTCGGGCGGCAGGATTATAGCTTCCGCGCCGTTGTGGTAAGATTTCAGCTTTATGGTTTTCGGCGGAGTCCACTTATCCGTTTTGAGGTTTATAACGGCGGAGTCGTAGCTGAAAAGGTAGCTTGAATCCATATGCAGGCGGGTGAGCTTATCGACCACCGACTCGTAAGCGCGGTCGTCATACGCTTCAAAAACGAGCATATCGCGGGTTATCGAGTTGGTCTGCCATGTGAGGAAGTAGTTATCCTCAAGCTTCGCCTTGCAGTAAGCGGAATTGCGCTCTGAGATTATTTTGTAGAGCTGCAAAAACAGTCTGTTCAGCTGAATATGGTCAGCGGTGTCGCTGAGTTTTTTGATGAATATCTGATTGACATATTCTAGCACGGCGAAAAGCGTATCGGAGTTTACGAAGCTGAAAAACTTTTCGTCTGAGAGCGAATCTGCCATCTCCAGCACTTTTTCGCGCATAGCTTCGTTGCGGACGTTCTCGGGCTTGCAGTATTCGTGAAGAGCGTGCAGCCATTTTGCGAAGCCGCGGCGCAGCACTGCTGTATCCTCGCTGGTGCGGTATTTATCAAAAAGCAGAGCGCTTATCTGCTCGTCAAAATCAGCAGATTCTTCCGATATATCGTCGAGGGTGAGCGAGCGCAGGCGCGGGTTGCCCTGACAGCCGCAGGAGTTGCGGCAGACCATTGATGAGGGCACCATTTCGTTTTCCATAGCGCCGTTCACAACATACTTCACCGCCTCGATAACGGCGTTGTAGCCCAGCTCGGCGGGGTCGGCTTTTACGGTGGTGAGGTGTGGTATCAGCTCTTCGGCAACGGGGTCGTCGTCGAAGCCCGTAACGAAAATATCCTTACCGGGGCGTATGCCGCGCTGTTCCATAGCCTTATAGCCCGCTATCGCCATTTGGTCGTTTGCGAAAACGAGCGCTTCGAGGTCGGGGTTGTTATCAAGCAGCTCGCCGACTTCGTTTACAACGTATTTTGAAAAATTGCCGTAAGCCACGCGCTTTTCGTCGTAAGCAATGCCGTGCTTTTCGAGCATATCTTTATAAACGTTAAGGCGTTCCAGTGCATCTTCGCTGGTCTTAGGGCCGCTCATAAAGCCTATCCTGCGGCAGCCGTGCACTGTTATAAGGTGCTCTATCGCGTCGGCGAGGCCCGTGCGGTTATCCAGCATGACGCAGGGGTAGCCGTCTACGCGCGCGGTGATGGTTATTACGGGGGTGTTGCCGAACTTTTTCAGAAATTCGGCTTTTCTTTCCTTATTAAGATGGCTGCCGAGAGTGCCTATCAGCACCAGCAGAACGTCGAAATTATTCTGCGCCGCCATATCGAAGAGGGTGTTGTACTGGTATTCATATTCTGTACGCAGCTTATCGGCATACACGCCGTCAACGTATCTGCCGGGGAAAATAACGAGGTTCACGTCAGCCTGCTCAGCGCCTATCATAGCGCCCTCGCACACCTGATCGTCAAAGTCCTCTTCCAGATGGCTGACGAGCAGACCTACCTTTATTCTTCTGCGTTTTACCGATTTGTTGTTATCCATGAGCCGAGCCTCCTGCCTGATATGTGCTCATTCATTTATGCTGATATACTGCACGCCGCCATCGTAGGTAAGGCTGCCGTTTTTGCTGCCTGCGCCGAAGCCGTTGTCAGTATGGAAAGTTATATTCAGTTCGCTGTTTTTGATGTTAACGTCGCCGCTGCCCTCTGCGTCGCCTATGCCCGAGGTTATGCCGCCCTCGCAGTAAAGCCGAAGAACTGAGCCGTCGGCGTTTATCTTCATATCGCCGCCGCGAGTGCCTATGCAGGCAAGGTTTCTGCCGCGCATGACCATATTCATCCTGCCCGCGCAGATGTCTAAGCTGCCCTCGCCGTTATTTTCCACGCCTATTCCCGTCTGCATATTGCCCGCGAAATTAGCGTCCAGACTGTAATTTTTGAGCGATACGTCAGCCGAGCCGTTTACCGAGCCGACGCCTACCGAGTGAACGGCAGACATCTTGAAATTAAGGCTGCAGTCGTGCAGCTCGACATCGGCGTGTTCGTTGAAGCAACCTATGCCCAAGCTTATATCGCCCGTACAGGCTACGCTTATAGCGCCCGAAAGAATGCGTATCTTGGTTTTCTTTGAATTTTTGCCGCCGCCTATCGCCACGCAGTTATCGCCGTTGGCGCAAACGTCGAGCTTGCCCGTCATCTCTACGGTGATATTGCCCGCGCTGTGCTGGCAGTCGTTGCCGATAGCGTAGCAGCTGCGCGACTCAGAAAGTATTTTTAGGTCGCCCGAGCCGTTTATCAGCAGCGAAGAACTCGAGGGTACATATATACCGCGCTGGTCGAGCGAATTTACGCCAATGCAGGTAAGCTCTGCCTCGCAGTTATTGCCGATCTGGATAATAGGCTCGGCTTCGGCGGTGGTGAGTTTTACATATTTGAGCAAAATGCTGCTCTTTTTGCCGTCCTTTACGATAAGCGATATAGATGCGGGTTTTTCAAGCCCTGCGCCGTCTATCGTGACTTTTGAGGCGGCTATGAAAATGTGAGTATATTTCTTTGATACGAGCTTTGCCAGGTCTACCTTTTCATTTTCGGAAACGTGGTAGATCTTGCGCGTGCCCTTGCCCGTTTCCTGGCTGAATTTCACTATCTCGTTCTTTATATTGGAAGAGATCTCGCGCAGGAGCACCGGCTTGGGGCGGGAAACGTAGTAGCCCTGTATGTAATCCGCGCCGAAAGCTATCATAGTGTGCAGCTCTTCGCGCGTTTCAACGCCCTCAGCCAAAGCGAGGTAGCCGCTGGCGTGCAGGAAGTCGATTATGCCCGAAACTATCTGCTGCATTTTAAGATTAGAGTCGATGTTCATGATGAGCGAGCGGTCTATCTTTACTATATCGGGGTCGTAGCGCAGCAGGTTTGAGGTATTGGAATAGCCCGTGCCGTAATCGTCGATGGCGAGGTGCATATGGTTATCCTTTAATCTGCTGTGTATGCGCTCGAGATTTTCGTCGGTGATCTCGGTCTGCTCGGTAAGCTCTATTACCACCTTTTCCATAAGCTCGCCGTAGTTAGCCTTTATAGCGGCAAAATCATCGTCATTGAGCATATGCGCGGTGATGGAGTTCACATAAAGCGACCTGCCCTCAAATTCCGACTGGTGCTCGCTCAGATATTTCAGCGTATTGGAAATAGTAGCCTTTTCAATATCGTAAAGTCTGCCGTAGCGCTCGGCGTAATCGAGTATCTGGAAAGGGTTCAGGCCGATCTCCTGCGGGGTGCGCATTAGGGCTTCGTAAGCAAGAATATCGCCGGTAGAAGCGCTGACAATCGGCTGGAAGTGGTATGTGAAAAGGTTATCGTCCAGCAGCTCAGAGAAAGCGCGGACGTTTACAAATTCATTTTTCTGGTGCTCGTACTTTTCGGGCGTGAATATGCAGTAGCTGCCCGCGCCCTTCGCCTGCGCCTCATAAAGCGCGCAGCCAGCGGCGTGCATGAACATAGAAGCTTTTTCAAAGCCCACGCCGTAGCCCATGGTAACGGTTACCGATTGGCGCTGGAAAGTGCTGCCGTCAACGTGCATAGAGGCTATACCGCTGCGCACGGTGTCTTTAAAATCGCGCGCGAACTTATCGGCGTCGCCGTGAAAATCTTTGATATATATCCAATATTTATTGCCCGAGTAAGAGGATATGCCCGTCTTATCTTTATATTCGCCGAGAGCCTCATATATTACCGATGAAACGCGCACATCGCCGCGGTATCTGTTCTCTACGCCGTCGATATTGATGAGCGCTAAGAGAATACTGCCGATGTTGGCATCTATAATGTCGATAAGCTCGCTCTGCGAAACTGCGGGCAGCAGACCCGAAGGCTTTATTCTGGTATTCTCCATCTCGATATACACCACGCCCGCCTTAACGCCCTCGGGCGCTTCTACGAGTCTTACCCGCAGCGGAGAGATAGTGGTAACGTCGAAAAAATAAGCTTTTAAAGTGTCGATCAGCTGTGTGCTCGTAACGTCAGCGTCAAGGCCCAAAATGCGCCTTGCGTTGGCGTCGATAAGGCAGTCATCACCTTTTATAAGAAAAGCGCCTATGCCTGTAACGGCGGAAGTAATAGTCATCCAAGCCGTGCCGAAAATTTCGTTCCAGAGCTTTTTACAGCTTTCATTTGTCATTATCATAATTCACCCCTGTATGTTCTGCCGCCTGTTTCCCGCAATAGAGCCATGCGGCAAAAGTCAACTATACATATAGT
>DBEZOM010000193.1:0-5868 GCA_048252855.1 Ruminococcus sp. | reverse complement strand
CAATGTCGGCAGCTAAGGCAGTAGGCGCAGGAATGACGGTAGGCGCGTCTGTTTACGCTTACTCAAACGCTAAGTCCACCAAAAAGCGCAGACTTAAATCGCGCACCGCAAGGGCTATCCACGCCGTTGGCGATATAGCCGAGGGCATAGCAGATTTTATGTCGTAAAAAAATCGGGACGCGCAAAAACGTCCCGATACATAGTTATAATTTTGTTATAATTTTTTGATCTTACCCGAAACGTACTGCATTATCTTCAGCGCGTCGAGTACGTCAACACTTCCTGATGAATTTACGTCGGCGCGCTTCAACTGAGCGGCTGTGAGCTTCTTTTTGCCCGAAACATAATTCATGACAGTAAGCGCGTCGCGAACATCTATGACTTTATCGCCGTTGACATCGCCCTTTTTCAGACTTCCGTCGCCATTACGGGTTATATTGAGCGTGTATGTACGAACTGAGCCGCTTGCGGCAGTGACTTTAATATCTATTTTGTTCAAGCCGTAATCGAGCATAATTTTGCCCGCGCCCTGCGGCTTAGCCTGCGAGCTGTAAGGTATCGCCGAGATCATTACATAGTCGGTATTTTCATCTACCGTAAGATCAAATTCAGACTCGTATCTGTTGAAATTTGTAAGAATATCGTCCTTGCCTGCGGGCAGAACGTCAAGCCGTTTCAGCAGATTGTTATTATCGCCGTAGCTGGTGGGCTTCGGGTAAAGCGCGTCCGGCATATTATCGTAGACCGGTATCTTGAACTCTATCGCGGAAGCCATTACTTCGTCGGAGTAGGCGTTTTTCATTTCAAGCGCTTCATTAGCCTGTCCGAAAACACAAGTCATATACTGGTGATAATACAGACCGTTTCCGCCGTCGATAACGTCAAACTTTTGTAGATAAAGCGTATCCTGCTGCTTACTTATGTAGCCGTTGCCGAGATATATCGAGCCGCCAACGATCGACTTATACTGATTCGTCCACGGCAGCAAGTACGTCGAATTGACCGTCTTTGCAAACTTGCAGCCCATCTCTGCGGCTGTCATAGTTGAAGTCGCATAAGCCTGAATGTCGAAAAAGTTAAAGTAATTTTCGTAGCCCTTTACCGTGCCGAGCGACTGCGGAGCTCCGTAAACGCCCTGCTCGTTTCGGCAGCGCGAAGCGAGATGATACGGCGAAACTCCGGATCTTTCAGCAGCGTCCATAAACGTCTGAGTGTATGTATAGTATTTTCCCGTATCGGGCGCGGTGTATCCGCCGCTCATGAACGTTCCGCTCAAAATAGCGTCTACGCCAGAAGCAGTTTGCACTTTCGGATTATACGACTGATTTTCAAACATGAAAATATAATCATCGTTGATGAAATTTCTGGGGTCGAGATAATACGCGATTATCTCTTTTGAAGCCGAAACCCAGTAGCCGTCCAGACCGTACCAAGTTCCCGTGTTGACATCGTAAGCGCCCTGCTCGCAGGATTTCCACGAAGCAAGCGCTGTGCCGTGAACCAAATTTCTGCCTACTACACATTCTTCGTCAAGAACATCGTACCAATCAAGATCGGTTTTCTGCGCGGTAAATACCCACTTAGGGTGATCTTTGTGCATCTGCCGCAGATAAGGCTTATAGCTTTCGGGGAAGCCCTGCTTTTTCATGTAGCTTTCAAAATCTTTGTCGGAAGTGCCGTTACTGTCGGAAGAGCTGTTGTCGGGTATCTCGCCCTGCTCATCAATATAATACGCGCTGGCGTACCCCGTAACGGTAGTACCCGAGCCGTTTTTATAGCGTATCTTGTACCACAAAGCACCGCTTGAATCGTAAGCCTTGCCGATGATCGTAACCGTATCGTTTTCGTATATCATGCCGACTCGTGAATAGCTTGCGCCTGCGCCGCTGCGTACATTCAAAGCAGTAGCGGTACACACCCCGCCAGTATCGGCAGAAGCTGCAAAGCACAGACTTTGCGCCGCTATGAGCACCGCTGCCGCGGCAGAGATAAGTTTTGAAATGATTTTCCTGCGGTAATACATAAAGCCTGCACCTTCTTTTTTAGTTGTTATTTCGACATCATATAAACATATTATACAACGTCAAAGCGCGGTTTGTCAAGCATTTTTTGTTCATTAAAAATTTACAAAAGTCAGAATAGGAACATTTTGTATTTTATTACGAATTGGTTACAATCATAACATCAGCATTTCAAGCCTTTTGTGCAAAGGCAGGAGTTTCCAATATGCCAAAGTGTCAAAATCACTAAATTTGCAGGCTGAAATTCTACATATAAAACTATTGACGAATTTATTATTAGGTGATATAATTTCAATTACCGAATGTAATAATTGCGTAACCAGTTCGTTTTTTAGTACACAAAAAATATAGATAAATGATATTACTAAATCACGAACGCAAAGACAGAAACGCTTACTGCCTTCGGATTTGTGTAAAAATAGTAAAAACAGTTAAATTTAATTTTGGAGAGAAACGAGGGATATTACAATGAACAGGCGTTTCCACAAGCGCGCAATATCCGCCGCGGCTGCTATACTTACTCTGACATCGGCCGTAACGGTTACTACTGCGTCGCAGCGCAATGAAATTACTATCGAAAGCAGCACCTCTTCTGCCTCGGCAGGCGAAATATTTAACGTAGATCTCGGGCTAAATACAGATTCAAAAGGCGTTTCAGGATTTACCATCGACTTTTGCTTCGACCCCGAAGCCGTAACGCTCGACGTTGCTCAGAGCAGCGAGTACACGCCCAACGGCGGATTTACCATCGTTACGAATTACGAGTACGACAAAGGCGTGGTAAGGCTGGTAGGCGCTAACATGAATTCTGAGAACGTTACCAAAGATTCCGTTCTCGCGAGCCTTGTGTTTACGGTAAACGACGATTGGAAAGGCGACATTGATTTCTGGACTGAGGTAGATACGCTGGTAGCTTCCGAGGGCGACGATTTCATAAACGTTGACTGCCGCTCTTACGGCCCTTACAATCCATACACGGTTGAAGGCCCTGCTGAGGAAGATTCTTCTGCGGCAGAAACGACTACGGCCACCGAAGCTGAAACTACGACTACTACGGTCACCGAAACTTCGGCTGAAACAAGTTCGCCTACGCAGACGCTGCCCAACGAGCACATACCCGACTCTTCCCTGCCGGACGAAGTTATCCCCGAAAAGACCACAACTACTGAGGCAGTTACTGAACCTGACAACAGCTCTTCCGACAGCGATAACGAAAACGGCGCACTTTACGTTCACCGTCAGGGCGATGAAGATTACAACAATGAAGAACCTTTGCAGTATACTTTCTCGCCGTATGATTACGTTGAAAATGCGGACGAGCCCGTTGACATTAGCGTTTCGGTTTATTCCGACGGCAGCGCTCAGGGCGGCATAGGAATGCAGACCGCAGACGGCTGGAAGATATTCAGCAGCGATACCGGCAGCGGCGAGCAGACATGGAAAGCCGAAAATATCGACCTTTCCGATGTATACGGCGACGTTGCGGTACAGCTTTATTATCTCAAAAACAACAGCGAATTTAGAATAGATTCGATAAGCGTTACACCGGCGAATAGCGAAACTCCCGACGAGCCGGTACAGACCGAACCGGTTGTGACTACCCTGCCCTCGAACGATTTACCTGCCGAGAGCGAGGATACAACTCCGACGACTACCGTTCCCGAAAGCGTTGAGCCGATCGAGAGCATTTCTGATACAGAAGCTACCGAGCCGGAAGCTCCCGCTGACGACAAAGTAGACGATATAGTTATCGACGACGAAAGCTCAGCTGACGATAAGAACGCATCTGACGAAAGCAAGGCTGACGCAGACACTTCTGAACCTGCCGACAGCTCTTCCGCAACTGACGCTGATACGAATTCGTCCGACGATTCGACTTCTGACAGTCAGACAAGTTCTGATACTCAGGCGACAACTACCGCGGCTTCAAACGTTGAAAGCGCTGTAAATGACGCTTCAGCTAAAGCTGACGTAAACCCCGGCACCGGAAACGGCATCGGCCTTTATGTATGCGGCGCGGTCGGCGTGCTCTGCATAGCTCAGATAGGCTATTCGATCTACGCGCTCACAAGAAAAAAAGAAGAAGAATGATTCATTTTCAGAACCTCCTATAAAAAATACCCGCAGACCTTGATATGATCTGCGGGTATTTGCTTTTTATGTGAGAGCTTTTACTGCTTTACAGTTACCTTGTGGAACACCTTTTTGCCCTTCTTGATGATAACCTCATTTGAAAGGTCTACGCTGCCCTTCGGGTCGGTGAATTTAACGTCGTTGATTGCAATGCCGTTCTGAGTTACAAGACGTCTGCCCTCGCTCTTAGAAGGAGTAAGTCCGCAGCGAACGAGCAGGTCGAGGATATTCATGCCGCCGTCGGTAAGCTCGCTTGCTTCAAGCTCGGTAGAAGGCATATTTGCGGAGGAAGCGTTTGCAGAGAAAAGCGCCTTTGCAGCTTCGAGAGCCTTATCAGCCTCTTCTTCGCCGTGAACAAGCTTGGTAAGCTCGTAAGCCAGCAGCTCCTTAGCCTTGTTGAACTGCGCGCCCTCCATAGTCTTTTCCATCTCTTCGATCTCTTCGATAGGTACAAAAGTGAGCATTTTCAGGCACTTGATAACGTCAGCGTCGCCAACGTTTCTCCAGTACTGGAAGAACTCATACGGGCTGGTCTTAGCAGGGTCGAGCCATACAGCGCCCTTTTCGGTCTTACCCATCTTCTTGCCCTCAGAGTTGAGCAGCAGGGTGATGGTCATAGCATAAGCGTCCTTGCCGAGCTTCTTGCGGATAAGCTCAGTACCGCCGAGCATATTAGCCCACTGGTCGTCGCCGCCGAACTGCATATTGCAGCCGTAATCGGTGTAGAGCTTGTAGAAATCGTAGCTCTGCATTATCATGTAGTTGAATTCGAGGAATGTAAGTCCGCGCTCCATTCTCTGTTTATAGCACTCAAAAGTGAGCATCTTGTTTACCGAGAAGCAAGCACCTACGTCGCGCAGTACGTCAACGTAATTAAGGTCAAGCAGCCAGTCGGCATTGTTTACTACGAGCGCCTTGCCATCAGAAAAATCAATAAAGCGGCTCATCTGCTTCTTGAAGCACTCAACGTTATGCTCAATGGTTTCTTTGGTGAGCATCTTTCTCATATCGCTCTTTCCGGAAGGGTCGCCGATCATTCCGGTACCGCCGCCCAGCAGTGCGATAGGCTTATTGCCTGCCATCTGCAAACGCTTCATAAGGCAGAGCGCCATAAAGTGGCCAACGTGCAGGCTGTCGGCAGTCGGGTCGAAACCGATGTAGAAAGTAGCCTTTCCTGCGTTGATAAGCTCCTTGATCTCTTCCTCGTCGGTAAGCTGTGCGAGGAGTCCTCTTCTTTTCAGTTCTTCAAATACTGTCATTTTTAATCCTCCAAATTTATATCAAGATCTGTTTAGCTTCATTTCCAATTTAACGTCAGTATAAACGATGAGGTCAAAATTTGATCTCACGGATACCACCGCCTTTCAAAGATCATATCGGCGAACGCGTTTTTGAGCAATATAAAAGCCCTCCGACAGCCAAAGCTGTCAGAGGGCGTAATTTACGCGGTACCACCTCAGTTTATCGGGCAAGCGCCCGACCTCGTTGACCTTTAACGCAGGCAAACGTTTTGCCCTACTGATAATTTCAGGCAAAAAGCTGTTAGGAGGTAATTCGCCGCACAGCCCGCTGTCTGCTTTCACCCGCCGCAGACTCTCTGAAAGTCAAAAACTGTACGCTACTGTATTCCCGTCATAGCATTTTAAAATATTATATTTTATATTCTAGCACATTTCCCGCGCCTTGTCAATAGCAAATTTCAAAAAAGACGGCA
>DBEZOM010000192.1:0-14319 GCA_048252855.1 Ruminococcus sp. | reverse complement strand
CATTTACCTCGCTCAATTACGGCGGTATCTACACCGAGTTTTACAGCATAGACGATAAGACCTACCTGCTGATGCCCGACGTGAATTTCTACCAGATCTCGGACGAAAGCAAGCCTTTTGCCGATGGGCTTTTCTCGATAGGCGAGGGTGATTCGCTCTCCTCCACCAAAACCGAAAACGGCGAAACCACCGAGATATACACATCGGTAGACAGCACTGCGGAGAGCGGCAGCACCGACGAAAAGTTCACCTTCGTTTACGACGAGGAAACGGGCGAGCTGAAAAGCATAACTTCGGAAACCTCTTCGGGCACTACCGAGGTCACTGTAAATTCGATAAACTGGAGCGGCGCGGATATAAACCTGCCCGACCTCACCGGCTGGGAGGACATGAGCGACTCCGAAAACCTAGACCATAAATCGCAGCTAAAGCTTTCGCTTTACTACATGGGCATCACCGAAGAAGACCTCGATAAAGCGGGCTACACCTACGACGACCTCGCCGATATGGACGACGACAAGCTTGCCGAAGCGCTTTCAGACCTCGGCGTAAATATTTTCGGATAATTTTTCCGAACAAGGAGAGTATAAAAAATGAAATGTCCAAAATGCAATTGTAAATTTGAGTTTGATTTTTCTAAATGTCCTGAATGTGGATATGAAATGTCATATAAAACAGATGATACATCGACAAAACCGCGTAAAACCAGCAAAGTCATTATTGCTGCTGCGTGCGCCGCATTTGTCATATGTATCGGTACAATTGGTTTAGCTAAACTGAAAAATAATTCGATAAATAATGACAGCAAAAATGATGCATTATATGAATCAACGCTAGAAACTTCCTCCGCTGAGGATAATTCCGCGGACGCTGCCGACGGCGCTGACGATTCGGCTGCCGAGCTTACCGCTGAGGATTACAAAAAGGGCGGAGATTACACCGCCGCCGAGTCGATGAAGACCGCCGCGGCTTCCTACGACCCCGATAGTGATACGCGTATGTACGACGCGCTGAAAAAGGAATTTGAGGAAAATTACTACATCGAGATGTCGGCGCAAGGGGCTGAGCTGAGCTTTGCGCTTAGAGATGGCGAGGTAGCCGTTTCCTCAAACTACGGCAGCGGCACATATTCGGGCTATTACACTAAGGACAAGGATTTTTACACAATTTCAGAGGTAACGAAGTCTTACTCTAAGGAAGCGGATTTTGATTACGATACGCGAAATTCCGACCCGCTTTTCGGCGGCACGGCTGACTTTATCTCCGCCGAGATCGACGAAAACGGCAACATTTCCGAAGTATACGCCATCGACGAGGACTTTACTCAGGCGGCGGGCACTATCCGCTACACCTTTAATAAAGACACGGGCGCGCTGATGAATTACGTCATCACCCCCGACGGCATGGCTTCTACTTTCTACACGATAGATATGCTCACCGAGTGCGCGGATGAGAACATAAACCTGCCCGACCTTTCGGAATACAGCGATATGAACGCGGAAACTTCCGAAGCTGAGAGCGCGGCGGAAGATACGAGCAAGGCTGGTGAAGAATAATGGCGAGCCAGTTCGGCGCGGTGCAGCTTGCGCACGCTTTTCTTGCTGAGAACGTAAAGGCGGGCGACATCTGCATAGACTGCACGGCGGGCCGCGGCAACGATACGGCTTTTCTCTGCGAGCTTGTCGGCGAAACGGGCAAGGTAATAGCCTTCGACATACAGCCCGCGGCGGTGGAGAGCACTCGCGAGCTGCTTGAAAAGCGCGGATTTGCCAACGGCGAGGTGCATCTTGAGAGCCACCACCACATCGACGAATACGCCGAAAAGGGCACGGTAGCGGCTATTGTTTTCAATTTCGGCTGGCTGCCCGGCGGCGACCACACTATAAATACCAAGCGCGACACGAGCATTGAGGCAATCGAAAAAGGTCTGCGCCTGCTAAAGCCCGACGGCGTTATGAGCCTTTCGATCTACTACGGCAGAGATACGGGCACTGAGGAGCGTGACGCGATACTGGAATATCTCGAGCACCTGCCCGTCAACGAATACACCGCGCTGGTGAGCAGATTTGTCAACCGCCCCAACTGCCCGCCGATAAGCGTTAGGGTTTATAAGGGGAAATAATTTCAGCATTAAACTTACAGACGGAGTACCGAAAATACTCCGTCTGTTTTTTTGCATAAAAGCTTTCCCAATTGCCAATGATATGTTTATATCAAACCAAATGGAGGGATCGCAAATGCTTATCATAAAAACCGTCTGCGCCGCCGCCGCTTCGATAATCGTGATGTTCCTGCTCACAAAGCTCATGGGCAACAAGCAGATCTCGCAGCTAAATATGTTCGATTACATCAACGGCATCACCATCGGCTCTATCGCCGCCGAAATGGCGCTTTCCGAAAGCTGGGAGATGATATGGATGAGCGTCATCGCTATGGCGATATACGGCTTTACCGGCTTTTTCATCTCGCTCGCGACTATGAACTCAATGTCGGCGCGAAAATTTTTCTCGGGCGAACCGCTGGTGCTCATCGAAAACGGCACTATCTACCGCGAAAACGTCAAGAAAGCCCGTTTGGACTTGGACGACCTGCTGGTAGCCGCCCGCTGCGCAGGCTTTTTCTCGGTTGAGGACATCGCCACCGCCGTCATGGAGAGCAACGGCAGAGTGTCTTTCCGCCAGACCGAAAGCTCGCGCCCGGTAAATCTGAACGACCTCGGTCAGCAGCCGCAGGAAAAGCCCGCTCCGCTCAACCTCATCATGGACGGCGTTATGATGGAGAAAAATATGCAGGAGGCGGGCTTTAAGATAAAGCGCCTTACCGACGAGATGCACGCGCAGGGCTACAACTCCCCCGCCGATATTTTCTTCGCGGTGTACGACGACGGCAAGATAACCTTTTACCCCCGCAATTCCGACGGCAGAAAATTCGACTACTACGCATAATACGCATAAAAAAAGGGACGGCGCAAAAACCGTCCCTTAAATATTGTCTAAATTTATCAGATCTTAACGACCCAGCCGAACTCGTCCTCGATCTTGCCCCACTGGATACCGGTCATGGTATCGTAAAGCATCTGCGAGATAGGTCCTATCTTGTTGTCGTTGATGGTCATGATCTTTTCGCCCCATTTGAGGTGGCCAACGGGCGAGATAACGGCGGCTGTACCGGTGCCGAATACTTCGTCCAGCTTGCCAGCGTCGTAAGCGTCAGCAACTTCCTGAATGGTTATTCTTCTCTCGCTTACCTTATATCCGCGCTTCTTGCAGATCTCGAGAGCCGATTTTCTCGTTATGCCGGGCAGTACCGAGCCGGTGAGCTTCGGGGTGATAACTTCGCCGTCGATAACGAAGAATATGTTCATAGAGCCGACTTCCTCAATGTACTTCTGCTCTACGCCGTCGAGCCAGAGAACCTGCTCGTAATCCTGAGCGTGTGCCTCGTCCTGACCCTTGAGCGAGATAGCGTAGTTCGCAGCGGTCTTAGCAAAGCCCGTACCGCCTCTTACCGCTCTTACATACTTCTGCTCAACGTAGATCTTAACGGGGTTAAGACCGGTAGAGTAGTAAGCGCCGGAGGGCGAGAGGATTATCATAAAGAGGTAGTGGTCAGCAGGTCTTACGCCTACATACGGGTCGGTAGCAAAAATGAAAGGACGGATATAGAGCGAAGCGCCGTCGGTATGAGGCACCCAGTCCTGCTCCAGCTTGATGAGCTCTTTAAGAGCGTGGAGCATGAATTCTTCGTCGATCTGCGGTATTACCATTCTCTCAGCAGAAACGTTCATTCTCTTGAAATTCTCCTGCGGACGGAAAAGCTGTACCGAGCCCTCAGCGGTGCGGTATGCCTTGAGTCCCTCGAAGATCTCCTGACCGTAGTGCAGGCACATAGCGGCAGGCGAAAGGGTAATGTTTCCGAAAGGTACTATTCTTGCATCGTGCCAGCCCATGCCTGTATCGTAATTCATTACAAACATATGGTCGGTGAAGATGTGGCCGAAACCGAGCTTGGTCTCGTCAGTAGGTTTTTCCTTAGGCGCAGTGGTACGTTCGATTTTAAGATCTAACATACAAATCCTTCTTTCATAATATTTAATGAGTATGTACGCGGTGAAAGCCGCCGCAGAGCGAAAATGACTTATCCCGCCTCGGCAAATTCATCGCTGTTAAGTCTATTATATAACAAAACGATAAATTTTTCAAGAGGTTACATATAATTTTAATATTTTTCACTAATTTTTTTATCTTTTATGCGAATACGATGAATTATCGTCAAGTAAATCCTGCACTTTTCCCAGAAGTGGTTAGCCTTTGCTAATTAACGTGATTGCATATTGCACAATCAGCGTTGCAAAATTCGTGCGTTTATTTGTGCAAATGTCCGAAAAATAAAATATCCCCCAAAACCTATTGACAAAGTAGGAATGACGTGATATACTAGTATCATCGAAAGAAAACAAACACCGTTACAGAAAGGCGGAGATGAATTATGACTTTCATTTCAAGATATACTTCATCAGAGCGAATGCGGCGATGTATGAAGTTCATCGAGAAGTAAGGATTACAGGCAATACCGCACAACTACCGCCTTCGGCTTTGTGCACGTCTTGCTTGCATATTTTCCGCCATATTGCACTAAAACACCTTGACTAACGCGAGTTAGCCTGCGGCGCTTTAGCACAATCTGTCGAAAAATCTGACTGCGCAATACGTACACAATAGTTGCACGGCATTGCCTTTACTTACAGCAAAAAGTACGAAACTCAAACGCAAAACCAAACCATTTGACAAAGCTGGGGCAGCGCCCCGAAAAACGAAAGGAAGATCATCATGAGCAATTATAAATTTGAAACACTTCAGCTTCACGTAGGCCAGGAAAATCCCGACCCCACCACTGACGCAAGAGCGGTGCCGATATACGCTACCACCTCTTATGTATTTAAGGACTCCGCGCAGGCGGCGGGCAGATTCGCGCTTTCTGAGGGCGGCAACATCTACACCCGTCTGATGAACCCTACTTCTGATGTGTTTGAGCAGAGAATTGCTGCTCTCGAGGGCGGCGCTGCTGCTCTGGCTACCGCTACCGGTTCGGCCGCTATCACCTACGCTGTACAGAACATCGCGCTGGCAGGCGACCACATCGTTTCCTCTTCTAACCTCTACGGCGGTACTTACAACCTCTTCGCAAACACCCTTGCAGATCAGGGAATCGAAACCACTTTCGTAAACCCCCACAACCTTGAAGAGATCGAGGCTGCTATAAAGGACAACACCAAGCTCATCTACGCTGAAACTCTCGGCAACCCCAATTCCGACGTTATCGACCTCGAGGCTATTTCCGAGATCGCACACCGCCACGGTATCCCGCTGATAGTTGACAGCACCTTCGCTACTCCTTACCTGCTCAGACCTATCGAGCACGGCGCAGACGTAGTAGTACATTCGGCTACCAAGTTCATCGGCGGCCACGGCACTGTAATGGGCGGCGTTATCGTAGACGCAGGCAAGTTCGACTGGGCACAGAACGATAAGTTCCCCGGACTCAGCAAGCCTAACCCCTCTTACCACGGCGTAGTATTCACCGAGGCTGCGGGCAACATCGCTTACGTCCTCAAGATCCGCACCACGCTGATGAGAGATCTGGGCGCTACCATCTCGCCTTTCAACTCGTTCCTGCTGCTTCAGGGTCTGGAAACACTTTCGCTGAGAGTAGAACGCCACGTTGAGAACGCACTCAAGGTAGTAGACTTCCTCAAGAATCACCCCGACGTAGAAAAGGTAAACCACCCCTCGCTCGCTACCGGCAGAGAGAAGGAGCTTTACGATAAGTACTTCCCCAAGGGTGGCGCTTCCATCTTCACATTCGAGATCAAGGGCGACGCTGAGAAGGCTAAGAAATTTACCGAATCTCTCGAGCTGTTCTCGCTGCTGGCTAACGTTGCCGACGTTAAGTCGCTCGTTATCCACCCCGCTTCCACCACACACTCGCAGATGAACGAGCAGGAGCTGCTCGACGCAGGCATCAAGCCGAACACCATTCGCCTTTCGATAGGCACCGAGCACATCGACGACATCATCGCCGACCTGCAGCACGGCTTTGACGCAGTAAAGAACGTTTGATAATAAATTGACAAATTGACATACTGAAACGGAGATGTATCCATCATGGCAAATATAGTAAAAAGTGCAGACAAACTTATAGGCAAAACTCCCCTGCTGGAGCTTGACAATTTCGCAAAGGCTTACGACGTGCCCGCTACCATTCTCGGCAAGCTGGAGTACCTCAACCCCACCGGCTCGGTAAAGGACAGAGCAGCGCTGTATATGATAAACGACGCTGAAAAGGCAGGCAGATTAAAGCCGGGCGGAACTATTATAGAGCCTACCTCGGGCAACACGGGTATCGGCATCGCTTCCGTAGGCGCTGCACGCGGATACAAGGTCATCATCGTAATGCCTGAGACCATGACCAAAGAGCGCCGCGATATGATAAGCGCTTACGGCGCAGACATCGTTCTTACCGACGGCAAGAGCGGTATGTCGGGCGCAGTTGCAAAGGCTAAGGCTATGGTAAACGAGATCGAGGGAAGCATTATCCTCTCGCAGTTCGAGAACCCCTCTAACGCGCAGGCGCACTACGAGACCACCGGCCCCGAGATCTGGGACGACACCGACGGCAAGGTCGACATTTTCATCGCAGGCGTAGGCACAGGCGGTACAGTTACCGGTGTCGGCAAATACCTCAAGGAGAAAAATCCTAACGTTAAGATAGTAGCGGTAGAGCCGCAGACTTCCCCCGTACTTTCCGGCGGAAAGCCCGGCCCTCATAAGATACAGGGTATCGGCGCAGGCTTCGTGCCCGACGTTCTCGATACAAGCGTTTACGACGAGATCCTCCCCGTTTCCAACGAGGCTTCTTACGAGGCGGCGAGAAAGATCGCTACCACGCAGGGCGTAATGCTCGGCATCTCTTCGGGCGCAGCACTTTGGGCAGCTACCGAGCTGGGCAAGCGTCCCGAAAACAAGGGCAAGACCATCGTGGCTCTTCTCCCCGATTCGGGCGACAGATACTTAAGCGTACTTTTTGCTTGATTTTATATTAAGCTTTGTCAGAGCGCTCTCCGCTTCACGGCGGAGGGCGTTTTGTATTTGCGCAATACGCTTGCAATCGGCGGCGCGATGTGTTATAATAAGGTCGGTGATGTTTTTATGAAAAGATTATGCGCCATACTTCTTGGCACTTCGATATTTTCCGCGCTGGCAACTCAGCTTACCATCTTCATCTTCGGCAAGCTGGATTTCGTGCCGCGCGGCAGCGCTTCGTTTTACCCGATGCTCTTCGCGCTCATCATGACAGCCGCCGTGCTGGCGGTGCTGAATATCGGCAAAGAGCCTCGCTACCCCGCCGTGAAGCTTTCGCGGATAGCCGAGCGCGAGGGCTACTCCGACCGCTATTTCGCTGAACTGCGCCGCTGGTGCGAAAAGTGCGAAAAGAAAAAATGCGGCGAAACTGCCGCGCTGGTGATGAGCGAAACGCTTGCCGAAAGCGGCAGGCTGAACGAGGCTTTCGAGCAGCTTCGCGGGATAAAATTTTCCGAGCTTACCCGCCGTCAGCGGCAGGTGTACTACAACACATGGCTGTACGCCGCCGTGCTTTGCGAGGATATTTCCGCCGCGGACGAGATCTACCGCAGCGGCCGCGGGTATTTGGTATCGGTAACGTCGCGCTCGCTGGCGGCTTCGGTGAAGCACACGCTGGGCTGCTACCGCTATCTGCGGGGGGAGCTGCCCGCCGCTGAGGAGCAGTTTTTCCAGTCAATAGAGTCGGCGCGCGGCAGTATTCTCTGCGAGGACTATCTAGCGCTCGCCGCATGCTATTTGGATACCGAGCGTCTGCCGCAGGCAAAGTCCGCCGTGGAAAAAGCCGCCGAGTACGCCGAGGGTTCGCGCTTGGAGCGCAAAGTCGCCAACGCTCGCGAACTTGTAGAGCAGGCGTATGCCCAGTACATAGCCGAGCACGGCGAGCATTCGGCATAAATATAACGCAAAAAAGTCCGCAGACCACGCAGCCTGCGGACTAAATTATTATCAGCTTTTATAAGTTAAGCCATCGGACTCTACACCTTTCATTTGATATTGAAAAGTTTAAGTTCTCATTGGACTCGTTCCCTTCATTGGAATTAAGATCGTAATGTCAAGCTAAAGTAACCTTCGGACTCACTCCTTAACTTAGAATATTTTTCCTAAATACCGTGCGCATGATTTTCATTCCGCACCACTCCTGTTCTTAAATTCCCCTGCCTCAGCAGGTTCGCAGTATGTATGTATATTCGGAGAAAACATCTCTCGCAAGACCCTTTAGCGCCCCGTCCCGCCGCGTAATCGGCACCGCCGTGACATTATCGGCGCGCCCTGCACGCGTAAGCCTTATGGACTATGGGCTTCGGTCAACTTTAAAGTCGTAATGTCAAACTGGATTTTCCTTCGGACTCACCCCTTACTGGCAAAGATTCTTTCGGTAAAATGTGCGGAGAATTTTCATTTCGCACCACTCCTTATATTATGCCCGCCCGATCGTTCGGACGTAGGCTCGTAAGATCCTATACTGTAAGTATTCACGCTGTTTCGCTTCGCTCACCGCCGCCCGCGGACTGTGACATTTTCAGCCCCCGCCGGTCGCTGTACAAGCTTTGCGCCGCGGATAAAAATCTTTAACTGTTAGGTGGAAAAACCGCCTTTCTGACGCTTGTGCATCGGGATCACTCCTGACTAAAATTTATTCGCTATCCTTATCAGTCTTGGCATTTTCATGACTCAAGCACTTCCTTCACGAATAATTTGTATCGGTAAGTTTCCTTAGCAGTACATGGGTAACACTCCTGACTATTTAGTATTCGTAAACCTCGTCCGTGCTTTCATTGGGCTCACGTCCTTTACGAATTTATCTCAGCCGCCCTCGGCAGCCTATCATAAGTCTCGGATTTTTAGTACATCGGTAGCACTCCTTTTCAAATTTTATTAGATGCTGCTCTGAATAAAATCATTTTAGAGAACCCCTTTTTAAAGATTTGCGGTACTCGCCGCATATTCAGTTGTAATTTTTATAAGCAGAGCCATTTAGCTGCAATGTTGTAGTTGTAAGTTAGTCCTCAGCCAAAAGCTCGTATAAGTCTTCGATATGTCTTGCTAAATAAAGGTCTGTCAGCTCTTATCGTCTGCGTCCTGCCTTCTCTTTATCAGACCTCAACGAGTCTTGGCGAACTCTGCTTGATCTCTGATGCGTCCATCGGACTCGCTCCTTTCACGCCGTATTAAAGTATTTTCGGTACCGCCCCCGCATTGCTCAAACTTTGCACCGTCTTGCGAGATCTGTATTCCTCCGAAAATCTTCGGCTCACTCGAGTAAAAGTTCTGTGACCTTTTGCCGACCCGACCCTCTGCCGCTTTAAGATACTTTCCGTTCTTTAGCATCTGCTCTTGTCTGATCTTATGTGGTCTTTTCCTTTTCTCTGACTATAGTATATCACACTTTTTGTACGTTGTCAATAGTTTTTTTCAAAAAACTTCGGATTTTTTTATTTAATATATCCTTTAGAAAATGTGCTTGACATCGCAGGCGGTATGTGATATAATTGAATTGTACGGTGCGCGTGAGGTTTTGGTAAAAAGCCTGCGCGGCGTATATATTATTTAAGGAGGCTTTTATTTATGGCTGACGAAAAAGATCTTAACGGTTTAGACGATTACACACCCGATATTTATACTCTTGAAGATGAAGACGGCAACGAGCAGGCTTTTGAGCTTCTCGATGTTATGGAGTTTGAGGGCGAGAAATATTTCGCGCTCACGCCTTACGCTGAGGACGCCGAGGATATGCTTAACAGCGACGGCGAGGTAGTTATACTCAAAAGCGTTTACGAGGGCGACGAGGAAATGATGGTCTCCATCGACGATGACGACGAGTACGAGAGAGTAGGAAAAGTATTCATCGAGCGTTTGGAAGAGATGTACGATTTCGACGACGAGGAATAATCAGCCCGACTTTTGGGTACTATACTAACAAATAAAATTACTGCTGTGTTCGTTTGTGTGGGTTCAATTTAATCCAACACTTATGAAATAGGGATCCGTTCTCCGGAAAGCCGATCGCAGACCTCCCGCCTGACACCGCGAAAGCCGTGCAAAACAGGCGGATGATGGGAGCACAGAGCCTACGGGACGCTTTACCCGCCCTGCTGTTATTACGCGGGTTTTATTTCCCCGCACGACGGCACGGCGGTTTTTTTATGCCTATTTTTAAGCGGTATGCGCATATTTAAGATAGAATTAAGAAAAATCACATATTGAAATTAACAATTTGCGTTTATTATAATGTGTAGAATAAACGACGCATGATGTATAAATTGTATGGAAAGTAAGGAAAAGACAAAATGAATAAGATCTTCAGCAAATTCGTAAACTACGGGTTTGGCATTTTTTTTGCGCTCGCGATGGCGCTTTCGGTGTATTTTCTCGCGGACTGGCTGCTGGTGCGGCATTACATAGGCTCGCAGGCGGCGGTGTACGGAGTTATCGTGCTGATAGCCGCGGCTGCCTGCGCGGGCTGTTTGGCTCTGCGAAAACTGGGCAGCGTTTTTGAAGCGCGGCTGGGCGATGACGCTAAAAGGTGTGACCGAATATTCGCGATCATGGCGCTGGCGCTGCTGGCGGTGCAGATAATTTTCGCCGCCTGTTCGCACTTCACGCCGATAAACGACCTCAGCTACATATGCACCTCGGCGAAAAACTACATTCTCACGGGCGCGGACACCATCTACGAGGGGCTGCCCACGCGCCATCAGGAGTACTACGCCGTTTACCCGAACAACCACCTGCTGTTTCTGATAGTGCTCTCGCTTTACAAGATACAGTACGCGCTGACGGGACACATTACAAACGCCCTGCCTACGGCGTTCAACCTGATCGGGCTGAACGCTTCGTACATACTGATGTATATGTGCGCGCGGGTGATCTACAAGCCCTCAAAGGCGCTGCTCTGCGCGGTGCGCGGTCTGCTTTTCACCCCGCTGGTGACATACGTCATGTACTTTTACACCGACGCACTGGGTATGCCTTGGCTGACGGGCGCGCTGTACCTCTATCTGAAATGGCGCAGCAGGCGTGCGGCGGGCGAAAAGCTGCTCTCGGGCAAAAGCGTAGCCCTGCTGATCTCATGCGGCGCGGTGCTGGGCATAGCGTACAAGATAAAAGGCAGCGCGGTGATACTTCTGCCCGCGATACTGCTCGACCTGCTGTTTCAGCAAAAGGGCGCTAAGGGTCTGCTCTCCGCTATCAAAGCTAAGCTTGCGCCTTTCGCCGCGATACTCGCAGTGTTCGCAATTATCAGCGCGCTTATCGGCTCGCTCGCCTGCTCGGTGCTGAAAATTTCCAAAGACGAGCTTTACAAGTACAGCTTCCCCACCATACATTGGGTGATGATGAGCGCCGACGGCAAGGGCGGTTACAGCTACGATGATTTCATGTACACCCGCAGTTTTGAGGGCAAAAACGAGAAAAAGCGCGCCGACCTCGAGCGGCTGAACGAAAAAATGCACGAGCAGGGCGCTTCGGGTATGCTCAACCACTGTATGCTAAAGCTGACGTACACCTGGAAGCTTGGCACATACATGATAAACTACTACATGACCGACTCGAAGCTGCTGACCTCAAACGCCTTTTTCATCATCTGCACGGCGCTGCATTTCACGCTTATGCTCTCGATGGTGAGCACCTACCTCTCTCGCCTAAAGTCGAACGACGACGTTTTGCAGGGCGATTTCATACTGAAAGTCACGCTGATGGGGCTTACAGTGTTCCTAATGCTTTGGGAAGCGCGCTGCCGCTATTTGGTAAGCTTCTTCGTGCTGTTCGCACTGCTTTGAGCGGTCTGATATGCGTATAAAAATCGAACATATACAAAAAGGCTTCCGCATTTTTCCGTGCGGAAGCCTTAAATTTTTATCAATTCACCACTCTATCTGCTCGATGGGCGTGGGGTTTTCGTTGAGCGTTACGCTCTCTACCCCGCCGCTTTTCATGCGAACTACTCTGTCCGCCATGCCGCAGAGCGCGGAGTTGTGGGTGACTATCACTACCGTCATGCCGCTGCTTCGGCTGGTGTCCTGCAAAAGTTTCAGTATCGCCTTGCCGGTAGCGTAGTCGAGCGCGCCTGTCGGCTCATCGCATAGCAGCAGCTTAGGCTTTTTCGCGAGCGCGCGGGCTATCGCCACCCTCTGCTGCTCGCCGCCAGAAAGCTGCGCGGGAAAATTATCCATGCGCCCCTCTAGCCCCACGCTTTTCAGCGCCTCGCCGCTTTCGATGTGGTCGCGGCATATCTGCGAGGCAAGCTGCACGTTCTCGCGCGCGGTGAGGTTCGGCACTAGGTTGTAAAACTGGAACACAAATCCGACGTCAAAGCGGCGGTATGAAGCAAGCTGTTTTCTGCCAAAGCTGCTAATATCCGCGCCGTCTATCACCGCCCTGCCGCTCGTAAGCGTATCCATGCCGCCGAGTATGTTCAGCAGGGTGGTCTTGCCCGCGCCCGAAGCGCCGACTATAACGCATATCTCACCCTTTTTTATGCCGAAACTCACGCCGCCCAGCGCCTTTATCTCCACTTCGCCCGAGCGGTAAATTTTCTCTACGTTCTCAAAGCTGATAAAATCGCTCACTTTTCGCTGCCTTTCTTTATCTCGTCCAGCGGTCTGCCCTTAGCGTCGTAGCTCCAGATGATGCCGATGACGAGGTAGAAAAACGGCGTAGAGCAAAGCGCGCTGATGTTAAAGAAAGCCTGCACCGCGTATGCGAGAAACGCCGTGAAAAGTCCCGCCGCCAGCTTGTCAGCCTTGCCGAATGTGCGGCGGAAAATGCGCGCCGCCTTGATAAGCGTTACGATGATGATAGCCGCGTAGAAAGCCAGCCCCAGCACGCCGCGCGTAACGGCTGTATCGAGGTACTCGTTGTATGTGCGGTCTATCTCCATGCCCTCGCCGCTGTTCCACATAGTCGCCCAGTTGTCAGGGCCTACGCCGATAACGGGGCTGTTCTCGAATGTGAGCGCGCCCTCGTACCAAAGTGTCGGGTAAATTCCGTCCTCGTGCGCCGAGTGTGCGCCGTAAGCTATGCCCAAGCGCTCGAACGAATCGGTGTACATTATGTGCTCGTCCCTCATGCGGAAATTATCGGTAGCGAATACCCCGCCGAATATCGCCGCAGAGATAACGCCGCAGAGCAGCACCATGAGCACGGGCGCTTTGCCGAATTTCTCGCCGCCCTCGCTTTCGGTATCCGCCTGCTTTTCCTTTACCGCGCCGATTATCGCTAGAATGAATGCCGTCAGCAAGACTACCGCTATGCCCAGCATCGCGGGGAACGTCTGCGTAGCTATCGCCGCGCCCGCCATGAGCGCGCAGGCGGCGGTATTGAACACCCTGCCGATGAATTTTCCGTAAGCGGCGTTATTGAGCGCCAGCGCGAAAGCTATGGTAAGCAGTGCGCCCAGCGCGAAAGGCGAGCAGGTAAAGCCGTCCGCCGCGTATGAAGCGTCGTAACCGGCGTATCTGTTGAAATACTCCGCCTTTGAAACGTTGTTTATGTAGTCGATGAAAAGATAATTGTAGTAGCTTGGTATCCATTTTGCGAGGGCGGGTATGCTCTGCAAAATGCCCATCAGCGCGTTCGCCGAGCCGATAACTACTACGGTATTAGCCGCGCGGCGGCGGTAGACAGCGTTCGTAAGCGTCATGCCGACCGCAAAAAAGCCGATGTAGCCGATTATGGTGATAAATCCCTCAGCCCTGTCGAGGTAGCCGAAGAAAGCCGTGCCTATATCGTCCGCCGCAAGGGTAGAGATCAGCGCCGAGATCAGCACGCCCGCAAAAAGCCAGAGCGCCTTGTTTTTTCCTACGACCACTTCTTTTTTCACGCACGCGACCATGAACACCAGCATACCGATAAAGCCCGCCGCTACTAAAAGCGTCATTATCAGAAAAGCCAGCGTTTGCCCGTCGGCGCTGTTCAGCATATTGTATTCGTCGCCGCTCTCCACCGCTTTTGCGATGTAGTAGGGTATCGACGAGATCGCGACGAGAAGTATAGCTATTATGCTGTACACGCCGCAGAGCTTCTGCGCGCCCTGCGCGGTCATGTTTATAATAAAGTCTGATTTTCCGCCCGAGCCGAAAAGGTGCTTATGCTCGGCGTGGCGGTCTGACTTTGCGCTGTATGTAGCGCCTTTTTTTGCCATGTTTTTGTCCCTCCCGATAACTATATAACTATAAAA
>DBEZOM010000191.1:0-6920 GCA_048252855.1 Ruminococcus sp. | reverse complement strand
CCTTTAAGGAGAGTAAATATGCTTGACAAATTTCGTGAGAGGCTGATCGACTACGCGCCGAACCTCTTTTACGCACTGATAATTTTCATAGTAGGATACATCGCGATACGGCTGACGGTGAAGTTTTTAAAGACTGTTTTTTCGCGCTCACACATCGAGGAAACGGGCTGGAGCTTTCTTGTTTCGCTGATACGCGCTGTGCTGTACGTTATCCTCGCGGTGATGATACTTTCGCAGCTTCAAGTGCCGATGTCCTCTATCGTTGCAACGCTCGGCACGGCGGGTCTTGCCATAGGTCTGGCGCTGAAAGAGAGCCTTTCAAACGTCGCAGGCGGCTTTATAATAATGTTCACACGCCCGTTCAAGTCGGGCGACTATGTTGAGATCAAGGGCAGTCAGGGAATCGTCAGCCGCATCAGCATACTTTACACAAAGCTGCTAACTCTAGATAACAAATCCATCATGATACCGAACGGCACGGTAGCTTCTTCCACGATAACCAACTATACGCAGGAGGAGCTGCGCCGTCTGGAGCTGACTTTCGACATCTCATACGCCAACGATTTCCGTGCCGCTGAGGAGGCAATTGCGAAAGTCGTTGCGGTGAACAGCTTTGCGCTCGACAAGCCCGACGCGCCGTATATCCGCGTTTGCGAACATTCGGCAAATTCTGTAAAGCTTTTGCTGCGCGTTTGGGTGAAATCTGAAAATTACTGGGAGCTTCGCTACTCTCTGCTGGCGGACGTAAAGGACGCTTTCGACCGCGAAAATATTGAGATACCGTACAATCAGCTCGATGTTCACATCGATAAAAATTGACCAAAGGCGGCGCTGACCGCCTTATTTTTTTACCAGCGACTCCATCTCCGCCAGTTTCGAGGACATTCTGAGCTGCCCCTCGAGCACCTCTGCCGCCGCGCTTTCCGCCTGCGTGCCGCAAAGCTGGCTATAAATCAGGCAGATTTCGGACGAGATCTGTCGAACCGTCAGCCGTGCCTTAACAATATTTTCTAACTCTTTCATACATCTACCTCTGCGATCACGCTTTCGAGCCTATTGACATGATTTTCAGCCGCCGCGCAAAGCTTCTGAAACTCGTCGCGAATACGCGGCTCTTCCGTTTCGTCAACACAATCGTGAAAAAGCGCCGCAAGCTCCTGCGAACTGCTCAGCATACACCTCAACTGCGCCTGCACGCGCTCCTTTTCGCTATCATTATTTTCCATAAAGCACCTCAAATATAAAATATCAGACAGCACCGCCGTGGCACTGTCTGATTAGTCTGCACAATTTTTACGATTTTATGCGTTTGATTCCAGCTTTCCCGAGGTATCGGTACGGCAAATAGTGGCAACGCTCACGCTTTTCGCGCCGAGTTCTTTCAGCAGAGCGGCGCATTTGTTGACCGTCGCGCCGGACGTGAAAATATCGTCGCAGAGGATAACGCGCTTGCCGCTGAGGTCGGCGGCTTTCGGAGAAATAAAATACGCGCTTTCAGCCGCCGCAAGGCGCTCTTTTTTTGCCAAAGTGTGCTGTTCGGTGGAGGTGCTGCGACGTTTCAGCAGAGTGAAATCAGTCTTAATGTCCATATTTTCGGACAGATATTCAGCAAAAACCTGCGCTTGATTATAGCCGCGCCTGCGAACTTTCTTCGCGTTCATCGGCACGGCGGTGATAATGTCAGCGGACTGCCCGTCTGTTTCAAACTTCATGGCGAGGTATTTTGCGGCAAACTTTGCGAAATTTACACCGTTGCGGCTTTTGAGCGCAAGCACTGCAGATTTGGCGTTGCCCTTGTACCAAAATAAGGCATTTGCATAGTCAAAATTCGCAGGCTCGTTCGTCTGCATGGCAAATACTGCCTGCCAGGGTATATCCTCGATGTACGGCAGATCTGCACCGCATTTCTCGCAGAAAGTTTCGTTCCACGCGATGGTTTTGTCGCAGCTAACGCAGCGGTTCGGGAAAATTATGTCCAGCCAAAAGTCAGAGCGTATCAGAAATGTCAGATCCATGCGAATTCAGCTCCTTCAACAGCTCTTTCAAACAGGTGTAGCGCAAGGTGCGGCGGTTGTTGTCGATCATGAAATTCACTCGGCGGTTTTGACCAACTATTACCAGCAACTTTTTAGCGCGCGTTACCGCCGTGTAGAGCAAGTTTCGGTAGTAAAGTTTATCATATCCGCCAAAAACAGTCAGCACAACTGCGTCATATTCGCTGCCCTGACTTTTGTGAACGGTGATGGCGTAGGCGAGCTCGAGATTATCCAGCATATCCGCCGTGTAGACGCACTCGCGGCCGTCGAAGTCGATATTCAGTGTGCGGACGATCTTGTTGCAGGCGGTTATCCTGCCGATGTCGCCGTTGAAGATACCCGCGCCGCTCTCGGTCTTTTCGCCGTTGCGTTTTTTCCAGATTATGTCGTAATCATTGCGCGTCTGCATGACTTTATCGCCCGTGCGGTAGGTGAAGAGCGGCGTTTTCAGCTCGCTTTTGCCCGCCGCGGGGGGATTGAGCTGCTGTTGGAGGAGTTTGTTAAGCTCCTGAGTGCCCGCAGGGCCTTTTTTCGTCGGCGAGAGCACTTGTATATCGTCGAACGGCGAGTAACCGTAGGCCTTCGGCAGGCGCGTTTTGCAAAGCTCTGATACAAGCGTTTGCAGCCCCTCAAAATCCATTCGCTGCATGAAAAAGAAATCATTGTCTTTTTGCGTGAGGTCGATATGCTCGCCGTTGACGATCTTGTGCGCGTTCGTAACTATCGCGCTTTTTTGCGCTTGTCGGAAGATCTCAGTGAGGCGCACGACGGGCATAACGCCGCTTTCGATTATGTCTTTCAGCACGTTTCCCGCGCCGACGGAGGGAAGCTGGTCGGAGTCGCCGACGAGGACGAGCTTGCAGGTGAGCTTTATGCCGCGCAGGACGGCTTCAAAAAGCAGCGTATCGACCATCGACATCTCGTCGATTATCAGCGCGTCGCACTCCAGCAGGTTGTTTTCGTCATGCACGAAGCTCATGTTGTCGCCGTCGGTCGGCTTGACCTCCAGCAGGCGGTGTATCGTTTTCGCTTCAGAGCCGCTGATGTCTGAAAGGCGCTTTGCCGCACGGCCGGTCGGCGCAGAGATCATGACGTTCATTCCCTGCTGTTTATAAAGGTCGATTATCGCGTTGAGCGTGGTCGTTTTGCCCGTGCCGGGGCCGCCCGTTATCACGAGGAAGCCGTAGGAGAGCGCGAGATTTATTGCCTTTCGCTGAAGCTCGGCGTACTCAACGCCGCTGTTTTTCTCGGCGATGTCGATAACGTCAGAAAAATCTATCTTGTTGTCATACGAGCACTCTTTCATTATCGAGAGCCGCCGCGAGATGTAATCCTCAGCCTTGAAAAAGTCATAGAGCATTATGTATTTTCTGCCATTTTTCATATAGCAGTAGAGCGACTCATCGGTAAGCTCATCCGCGAGAACTTTGTCGAAGATCAGGCGGTCAACTTTTAGAAAAGCGCAGGTGGTTTCGGCAAGCTTGTCCAGCGGCAGGCAGGTGTGCCCCGCGTTGGCGTTTTCGCGAAGCACGCAGGAAATACCCGCGCTAACGCGGTTCTCATCGTCCGCGGCTATCTCCAGACTTTTCGCGACTTCGTCCGCCTTGTTGAAAGGCACGTCCACCGCAGGGTTGCAGAGCACATACGGGTTCGAGCGTATCAGCAGCTCGGCATTTTCGCCCCAGCGCTTGAACGCGCGTATGCAGGCGGACATCGGTATATTGAATGTCGAGAGGAATGCCATGAGCGTGCGCACAGCGAAATTTTGCTTGAACTGCTGCGACATTTTCTCCGCCTTTTGCGGCGTTATGCCCGCCACCTCGCAAAGTCTTTCCGGCTCGGTTTCAAGCACCTCGAGGGTCTTTTCTCCGAATTTTTTCACGATCGCGCGCGCGGTTATCACGCCGATGCCCTTTATAGCGCCGCTGGCGAGGTAGCGCTGTATCGCGGCGGCAGACTTCGGCAGGCTGCGTTCGCAAAGCTCGCATTTGAACTGTTCGCCGAATTTCTGGTGGGTGACGAACCTGCCCGTGCAGACAAGCTCTTCGCCCTCCTCAACATTGCCCAGCTCGCCGACTACGGGATAAAGCTCGCCGTCAGATTTAAGCATTATGACGGCAAATCCCGTATCATCGCTGCGGTAGATCACGCTGTCAACTTCGCCCTCTAATTTTTCGTCTGTATTATTCTGCATCTTATATCCCTTAACTGTCCGTTTTTTTACTCTCTTTAAAATAATTTCTCTGCAAATAATCGCCCAGCGAGGAAATATGAACGGTGTGAACCGTAGCGTATTCCTGCGCAAACCGCTGCGCCGCGTAAGTATTCGGCGAAACATCGCCCGTCACGAGCAGTATGTCTTTAGCATACAGCGGGTCGCTGAAAGCTTCCTCCCAGTAGCAGGCTTTTACGCGCCTTTCAAAAAGCTCGTCGTCCGCCGCGACGGGTATCAACAGCAGAGCCTTACAGCAGCGCCGTTTTCTGTTTTTGAAACGAATTACCAGCGGCAGTATCACGATTAGCGCGAGTATCGCCGCAGTGATCGCTGTACTCATTATCATCACCGCCAAAATGTATTTTCTACACTATATGCGGCGAAAAGCTTTTGGTTACTGCTGAAATAAATGATAACACATTTTGCGGGCGATGTCAACAAAAACAGCCGCGCTGAGTATTATGCGCGGCTGAAATATGCTTTTTATCCGACCGATATTATCAGCCGTTTGCCTTTTTAGCGGCGATGTCAGCAAGAGCGTCCTTTCTCGAAAGGCTGATCTTGCCCTGATTGTCGATGTCCATTACCTTAACAACTATCTCGTCGCCGACGGAAACTACGTCCTCTACCTTCTCTACTCTCGACTTATCGAGCTTGGAGATGTGTACAAGGCCGTCCTTGCCGGGAGCGATCTCTACGAAAGCGCCGAAGGTCTTGATGGAAACGACCTTGCCCTTGTAGATAGCACCGATCTCGGGATCGTTAGCGATGGTGTTAATGATGGATATAGCCTGATTTGCCTTATCGAGGTCAAGACCCGAAACGAATACGTTGCCGTCCTCGTTGATGTCGATCTTAACGTCGCACTCAGCGGAGATCTTCTGGATGACCTTTCCGCCCGAGCCGATAACTTCGCGGATCTTATCAACAGGAACTTTAGTAGTAAGCATCTTGGGCGCCCACTTATTAACAGTAGGACGAGGCTCGGGTATAGCCTTGAGCATAATCTCGTCGAGTATGTAATCACGAGCCTTATGAGTCTTAGCAAAAGCTTCCTTGATTATATCGTAGGTAAGGCCGTCTACCTTGATGTCTACCTGAATAGCTGTGATACCGTTCTTAGTACCGCCTACCTTGAAGTCCATATCGCCGTAGAAATCTTCAAGGCCCTGAATGTCTACCATAGTCATCCATTCGCCGTTTTCCTTGGTGATAAGTCCGCAGGAGATACCTGCAACGGGTGCTTTTATCGGAACGCCGGCATCCATAAGAGCAAGAGTAGAGCCGCAGATAGAGCCCTGCGAGGTAGAACCGTTAGAAGAAAGTACCTCAGATACCATTCTTATAGCGTAAGGGAATTCTTCAACAGAGGGGATAACAGGCACGAGAGCCTTTTCAGCGAGCGCGCCATGGCCGATCTCACGTCTTCCGGGGCCTCTGGAAGGCTTGGTTTCGCCTACCGAGTAGCTGGGGAAGTTGTAGTGGTGAATATATCTCTTAGAAGTTTCCTCGTCGATTCCGTCGAGCTTCTGTGCGTCGCTTACAGGGCCGAGGGTGCAGATGGTGAGTACCTGAGTCTGACCTCTGGTGAAAAGTCCCGAGCCGTGAACCTTAGGCAGCAGACCTACTTCGGAAGCGAGCGGACGGATCTCGTCGATCTTTCTGCCGTCTACGCGCTTGCCTTCATACAGCCAGTTGCGGACGATCTTCTTCTGAAGCTTGTAAAGAACTTCGTCGAGCATAGCAGCCTGATCGGGATACTGCTCGTCGTACTTCTCATGTACAGCGTTGATGATGGGCTGAAGTCTTGCGTCGCGAACGTTCTTATCGTCGGTATCGAGAGCGACCTTTACATCCTCGCCTACCATAGCCTCGATCTCGTCGAAGAGGTCATGGTCTATCTCCATCGACTGGAACTCGAACTTAGGCTTGCCTATCTCAGCCTTTATCTCATTGATGAAAGTTATCATCTTCTTGATCTCTTTATGACCCTCGATAATGGCGTTGAGCATAGTGTCATCGTCAACTTCGTCAGCGCCCGCCTCGATCATAACGATCTTTTCCATAGAGCCAGCAACGGTGAGGTTGAGGCGGTTATGGGTCTTCTGCTCAGCAGTAGGATTAAGCACGATCTCGCCGTCTACCAGACCAACGCTTATACCTGCGATAGGGCCGTTCCAAGGAATATCAGAAATAGAGATAGCGATGGAAGCCGCGCACATACCCGCGATCTCGGGCGAGCAGTCGTGGTCAACTGCGAGTACGGTCATAACTACCGAAACATCGTTTCTCATATCCTTCGGGAAGAGGGGGCGTATCGGGCGGTCTACCATACGCGAAGTGAGTATAGCCTTATCGCTGGGCTTACCCTCGCGCTTGGTGAAAGATCCGGGGATCTTGCCTACCGAGTAAAGCTTTTCCTCGTAGTCTACCGAGAGGGGGAAAAAGTCGATGCCGTCTCTGGGCTTAGCCGAAGCGGTAACGTTTGCCATAACGACAGTTTCGCCGTAGCGTACCCAGCAGGAGCCGTTTGCAAGTCCGCAGGTCTTGCCGGTTTCAACTATAAAAGGTCTGCCTGCGTATGTAGTTTCAAACTTTCTGTAATTTTCAAACATTTTGAGTACCATTTCCTTTCACAATTATTTTCAAGAAACGGTGAACCTCTGAAC
>DBEZOM010000190.1:0-3593 GCA_048252855.1 Ruminococcus sp. | reverse complement strand
CGTCAAAAGTGCTATAATGTGTCTTAGAAAAGCGTGATATTTTAACGTTTTTCATAATGGATCGGAGGTTGATTTTTTATGATGGGAAGACTCAGAGCAATGCGCGAGCCGCTCAAATATGTTCAGGGAAGAGATGCACTTCTGAAATTTCAGGAAGAAATGGGCTACATGGGCAAAAGATGGCTCTTCGTATGTTCCAACAGCGGCTATAAAGCCTGTCATGATAAGATAGAAAAAAGCTTCGGCACGCTCGATGATTACAGACGTTACGAGATCTTCGGCGGTATCTCCAGCAAGGGCGAGATCGCTAAGATGGAGGCTATCGTTAAAGAGGACAATATAGATACCGTTGTCGCTGTTGGCGGCGGAAGCGCTGTCGATACCGCTAAGGCTACAGCTTACTACACCGGCAAGCACATCGTTATCCTGCCTACCGTTGCCGCTACCGACGCCCCCTGCACGGGTCTTTCGGTAATTTATAATGACGACCACAGCTTTGATAAATACCTTTTCTACCCAACTAACCCCGACGCCGTAATGGTAGATACTACCGTTATCGCGAACGCTCCCGTTAAGTTCCTTATCGCGGGCATGGGCGACGCGCTGGGTACATATTTCGAGGGCAGAGCTTCTATCCGCACCGAGTCCGCCAGCCTTGAGGGCACGGGAATCACGCGTGCAGGTCAGGCGCTCGCAAGACTTTGCTACGACACCCTTCGCGAGTACGGCAAGCAGGCTGTTGAAGCTTGCAAAGTCCACGCCGTTACCCCCGCGCTCGAAAATATCATCGAGGCGAATGTTTATCTCTCGGGCGTTGGCGCTGATAACGTCAACTGTGCCGCCGCTCACTCTTTCTACAATGGCGTTACGTCGCTGGGCATCAAGCATGCCGATCACGGCTGCTGCGTAGCTCTCGGCACGCTGGTACAGCTCGTTCTCGAGGGCGCACCCAAGGAGGAATTCAAGGAAGTTCAGGACTTCTGCATCGAGGTAGGTCTGCCCGTAACTCTTGAAGAGATCGGCGTTACCACCCCCGAGCAGGTAAAGACCATTTCCGAAAACGCTTGTATCCCCGGCGAAACTATCCATAACCTCGCGGGCGACGTTCAGCCCGTAGAGCTTTACGACGCCATCATGCAGGCTGACGCTATGGGTAAGCTTGCTCTCGGCAAATAATTTTTCAAACGGTAAAAAAATCGGGCAGAGGTTCGTTCCTCCGCCCGATTTTTTATTTTGTCGCAATAAAGAAGAACCGCGGAAATCTGAAAATTATCTCGCCGTTTTTCTGTACGGGGTACTCTTTCACAACCTCGCCGTACACCTCGGCTTCAAACTCCGCCGCGTCCGTTTCCGAAAGCGCCGCGAGATACGGCCGCAGCCCCGTGCCTTTGTACCAGTCGATAATGCTGTCGTGCGAGGGCATTCTATGGCAGTATATGGTGTGCCACATCGTAAAATCGCTCGCGATCTCCGCCAGTATGTCGAAATATTCGCTCGGTTTCAGATTGTAAAAAATCCGCGGCGAGTCAAATTTTCCGCGCCATTTCTCGCTCTGCACCAGCCTGCCGATTATCTGGTGTATCGGCTCTTCGTAATTCATCGGCGTCTGCACCGCCAGCACGCCGCCCTCGTTCAGCAGGTTCATCATGTTCCTCAGCAGGGCAGGGTGGTCGGGCACCCACTGTATGCAGGCGTTTGAGAACACAACGTCAAATTTCTCGCCCAGCGTTACCAGCTCGCGGTTGGCGTCCAGTTGTATAAATTCGCCGCCGCCCTCGCGCGCTTTCGCGACCATTTCCGCCGAGCTGTCCGCGCCGATGACCCGCGCGTTCGGAAAACGCTCTTTCAGCACCCGCGTGCTGTTTCCCGGCCCGCAGCCGATGTCGATAATGCTCTTAGGCTCGCTCAGCGGTATCTTCGCCGCCAGGTCTATCGAGGGCTGAGTGCGCTCCTTTAAAAATCTTTCGTAAGTTTCGGGGTCCCATCCGAACATTTTTCATCACTTCCTCAGCTTCTATTTTATCACTCTCCGCGCCGTTTGTCAATAAAAAAAGACCTCCGTCAGTAACGGAGATCTTACATAAGGGAATAGGCGCTCTTAAAAATGGGGTATCATAAGTCATTTTCTCGTCGCGCCAAATTTTCAAAAAACCTGCCTTGCTAAGTTGTTTTCTTTCCCTAATACTATTGTATAATTTTTTCGCGCGTTTGTCAATAGCAATGTCATGAACTGCTGGGGAAATGTAAAAACTCGCACGAGCTGCTGGAAATATTATAAAAAAAGCACTGCTTCTGTCTGTCAAAAGCAGTGCATATGTACTATTTTTTATAGTCCTTTACAAGTCTTGGCATATATAATAAGACCCGCAGGAATTGTAATAAGCTGAGAGATCGTGAACGTAACGTTCAGCGAAAATGAGAATTTTAAAACGTAAAGGTCTATCGCCACGTTGTCAATCCCCATGCTTTTTCCCCAAGCCAGCCAGCTCAAAAAAGCTACGTTCCTGCCCAGGTAGGCAAGCGCCGCACCCAAAATTATCGCCGCAAGCATGAAGAAGATGAATGCAAAAGTTTTTTTCAATTTTCTCTCCGCTCCTTATTTTCTTCTCGAGGAACTCCTGCGCTTGTTGTCCATGACGTGCTTGAGGTCGGAAAAACGCTCCTCGCTCGAAGCCTTGAATTTCGCCATCATGTCCTCAAAGTCCGCGTCGCCCGAATTTGTTCTTACGTCGTATACGGGGGGCGGATTTTTAGCGAAGTCCTGCGGCTGCGGTCTTTCGTAAGTTCTCGCGCGGCGCTGGCCCTGTCCTCTTGCACCGTCGTTCTGCTGGCGGTGATCTCCGCGGTCATTTCTGCCGTGGTTCTGTCCGCCCTGACGTGCGCCGTCTCTCTTGAAATCGCCTCTGCCGCCGCGGTTGTTGAACTGCTTTTTCTCGGGCATAGGCAGCGCTTTCTTTATCGAAAGGCTGATCTTTCCGTTTTCGCCCAGCGCCAGTACCTTCACCTTTACGGTCTCGCCCTCGGTGATGTGGTCTTTTATCTCGTTGACGTAAGTATTGGCGATCTCGGAAATATGTACCATTCCCGTCGTGCCCTTCTCCAGCTCAACAAATGCGCCGAATTTCGTAATGCCGGTTACTTTTCCTTCGTAAATTTTTCCTACTTCAAGCTGCATATTCTTTTTCAATACCTCTCATATTTATTTAACGTCCGCCGCTACTGTAAAAACGGTTCGGAGCGTGCTTCCCAAGGGGTTCACTGCGCTTCTACTACGTAAAAGCGTCTTTCGTTCGGGTAGGCGTAGCCCAGCTTTTCCACGGCTATCCTCTCCATATATTCCGTTTCGTCCTCGCTCGCCAGCCTGCGCGAATACTCGTCGTTAAGCTGTTTCGCTTCTGAGATCTGCGCGTTTATCTCGCTACGCTGCTGCTTTAGCTGCGCTATCTGCACTTGCTGCGAGATTATGGTAACTATCGAGTATATCACGAGGATAAATGCTGCAAATCCCGCGATAGGCCCGAAAATTCCTGCGCCCTCTTTTTTCTTTTTAGCGGACCTTACAGCGTCGTCCGCGTAAGTTTTACTTTTCAATT
>DBEZOM010000189.1:0-4987 GCA_048252855.1 Ruminococcus sp. | reverse complement strand
AAAAAGGAAGAGTAAAAAGTAATATCATGGAAAGCTTCAATTTTTATAAAGTTACAGAGATAGAAGAAATTGAGGACAGAAGAAGAGCGATAGAGAAACAGACGAAGAAAAACGCGGCATTCGCGGTGCTCGACAAGATAGAGTTCAAGCGCGTGATAATGAACATCGGCGGCAGGCTGGTAAACGCCGACCCCGCAAAGCAGTACGGCGCGCGGTTCGTCACCGCCGACAGAAAGAAGATGTTTTACCCCGCGCATTTCGACATTGATGGCGATAGGTTCACCCTTTCGATGAACATAATGTGCTCTAAGGGCGAAGCGCCGATAGCCACGGGCGAGTATTTCCTCGTGATATTCGAGAAGTACAAAGACCACCGCAAGGAGATGGGCTACAAGCCTACTAAGACGAGCGAAACGGTAAAGCGCAGCGGCGTGGTGTACAAAATGACCTACGATGAAAAGGGCAATACCACCGCAAAAAAAGCGCTCACCCGCGAGCTTTCGTGCTACATCGACCCAGAGCTGGGCGGTATGTGCACTGATACTGAGGCTAACCCCTGGAACTTCAAGCTGCGGCGCGGTGCGAACAACCTTTTCTACGCCGAATCGCGCATAGATATGGACACCGCCGAGTATTACCTGATGGTAGAGTACAAAGAGCCTGCGAAACCTCTCGGATTTTTCGGCAGGCAGAAAAAGTACTGGGGCGGCAAGGTCAGCAATCTGAAAAAAGACCTCAACGCGCTGAACCTTTGGGGATTTACACACCTCTTCAAACTTTTCTGCAAGACGGCTAAGCGAAACGGCGATATTATCCTATTCGCTTCCGGCTCGCGCGCGGAGATAGGCGGCAACGAGGAATTTATCTACAAGAGAATGCTCGAGAGGGGCTTGGATAAAAAATACAAGTTCCGCTTCGACTTCAAAGCCAGCATAAATCAGTCCCGCCCCGCGTGGAAGATGGTGCGCTTCGCCTACTACCTCGCTACTTCGGATATTATTTTGATAGACGATTACTACCCCGAGATATACAAGGTGGATTACCCTAAGACCACTAAGATACTTCAAGTATGGCACGCCTGCGGAGCATTCAAATCGCTGGGATTTGAGCGACTGGGCAAGCCGGGTGCGCCGCCGTTCAACACGCGCGTGCACAAGTGCTATACGCACGTTCCCGTAAGCTCGTACCATTCGGCTAAGCACCACGCCGAGGGCTTCGCGATAGACGAGAGCAAATTTTACCCCGTGGGCATACCCCGCACGGATATTTTCTTCGACGAGGAGTATAAAAAGACTACGCGCGAGAAGATGCTGAACGAGTTCCCGCAGTGCAAGACGGCGAGCACGGTGTATCTGTATGCGCCTACCTTCCGCGGTACGAACGCCACCGACGCTTATTTCCCGTTCGATAAATTCGACCTCGAGCGCTGGGGCGAGTTCCTCGAGCAGACGGGCTCGGTGCTGATAATAAAGCTGCACCCCTTCGTAAGCAAGCGCGTAGAGATACCCGCGAAGTACAAAGACCGCATACTCGACGCTACCGATTACCGCGAGGTAAACGATATACTCTTTATCATCGACGTGCTGATAACCGACTATTCTTCGATAATCTACGAAACATCGCTGCTGAGAAAGCCTATGCTTTTCTTCGCTTTCGACCGCAGATATTACGAGCTTACCCGCGATTTTTACGAGCCGTATGACCAGCTCGTGCCGGGCAAGATAGTTTCCGACTTCGACGAGCTGCTCGAAGCTATGAAGAATAAAGATTACGACTTCCACAAGATGGACGCATTTAGTGCAAAGAATTTCACATATACCGACGGAAAAGCTACTGACAGAGTTATCGACAGGCTGATAATGGGCCTGCCCGATGGCGAAAGCAAGGCTAAGTAAGAAAGGATAAAAATATGCAGAATAACGATAAGGGCATCATTTCGGTATCAATGATGTGCGTAAGGCTAGACCTTACTATGGATTACCTCGAAGCTTTCAAGCGCAGCGGCGTTGATATGCTGCATATCGACGTTATGGACGGTACTTTCGTGCCGAATATCACCATTGGCGTAGACTATGTAAAGCAGCTGAGAGAGATAAGCTCCTGCCCGTTCGACTTCCACTTCATGGTAGAAGAGCCTGAGGAGAAGATGAAGTGGTTCGATATTCGCGAGGGCGACTGGGTATCGGTACACTGGGAGTCTACAAAGCATATCGACAAGTGTATGCAGTATATAAAGAGCCGCGGCGCAAAGGCTTGCGTAGCGCTAAACCCCGGCACGCCTATCTTCATGATAGAGGAGATATACGATTATCTCGACGGCGTACTGCTGCTCAGCGTAAACCCCGGCTTCGCGGGTCAGAAGATAATCCCCTCTGTAATCGAAAAGGTGAAGAAGATGAAAGCCCACCTCAAAGAGATAGGCAGAGAGGATATAACGATAATAGCCGACGGCAATATGTCGAATGAAAACTCTAAGCTGATGTACGACGCAGGCGCGCGCATATTCGTAGCGGGCACTTCGAGCATAGTAAAGAACACGATAGAGGGCGTAGACGACCGCATAGCCGCCATGAGAAAGAGCATTGGCTACTGATTATACGCATTTGCATTTACAGCCGTTCCGCAGAAAGCGCGGGGCGGCTTTTTTGCGCTATTTTGTCATATCCCGCCGCCGCGGAATAGTATAGAGCATAGAGCAGGGCGGGGGTGAGATGAATGGAGATACTGCTTGCGGCGGCGTGCGCAGGACTTGTGAACGGTCTGCGCTTTTTCAAGGTGATATGCAGAAGAGGGTAACTTGCAAGTTTGCACATTCCTAAGCACAATTTTCTTATTTTGCAAAGATGGATAAAACCCCTGTATTTACTGGTAGTTTTCAAGTTTGCACGGCTTGATTCCGTGCAAAGATGTAACCAAAAACTTCCTCCATCTTTGCACGGCTGAGTATCGTGCAAAGATGTAAACACCCAGCAAAATCAAGGGTTTGCGCCATGAGTGCAAAATAACTTTATTGACTGTGCCACATCTGCACTGATGGGAAAGCAAAAAAAGCTCTTCTCAGCGTTTGCCGAAAAGAGCTTTGTGTACTTATTTAATTATGGCGTATCAGTTGCCGCTTTCTTCCGACTCATGCTCTTTTTTGAGCTTCTCGTACTTCTCGGTGTGGTGTTTCAGCTTGCGCTCGGCGTAGCCCTCTTTTATCTGAGCCTTGCCGCGCTCTATCGCAAGCGCGTTGTCGGGAATGTCTTTGGTAATGGTAGAGCCCGCCGCCGTGTACGCGCCCTTGCCGACCCTTACGGGAGCGACGAGGTTGGTGTTGCAGCCGATGAATGCGTTGTCCTCTATTACGGTGCGGAATTTCTTATCGCCGTTGTAATTTACAGTTACCACGCCGCAGCCGAAGTTTACGTTAGCGCCTACGTCCGAGTCGCCGATGTAGGTAAGGTGCGCTACCGCCGTGTACTCGCCGATGGTGGAGTTCTTTATCTCTACAAAATCGCCTATCTTCACGCCGCGCTTGATGTGGCTGTTGGGGCGAAGCTGTACAAAAGGCCCTATCTTCACATCGTCCTCTATCACCGACTCGTAAGCCTGCACGTTATTAAGGTTTACGTTGTTGCCGACCTTTGTGTTCTCTATTATGCAGTTACAGCCTATAACGCAGTTTTCGCCTATCTCGGTATTTCCGCGCAGTATTACGCCCGAGTGGATTATAGTGCCCTGCCCGATGGTGACGTTGTTGCCTACCGATACGCCGTCGGTGCAGCAGAACTCTATGCCGTTATCCAGATGTTTGCCGATTATCTCAGCGCGCGCGGCGTTGTTCAGCTCCAGCAGAGCGCGGCGGTCGTTCGCGCCAAGCACCACGTTCGGGTTGTGCGACATATACGCGTCGGCAGTTCTGCCCTTTGCTATCAGCAGCTCTATGCAGTCGGTGAGGTAATACTCGCCCTGCGCGTTGTCGTTGCCTATCTCGCCCAGTACTTCGAGCAGCTCGGCGGTCTTGAACCAGTAGCAGCCCGAGTTTACTTCGGTTATGGCGAGCTGGTAAGGCTCGCAGTCCTTATGCTCTACTATGCCCGCTATGCCCGTATCGGTGCGGATAACTCTTCCGTAGCCGGTAGGGTTCTCTATGCGCGCGGTAACTACTGTAACTGCGCTGTCGTTCTCGATGTGCTGCGCCAAAGCGCTGTTTATAGTCTCAGCGTCGATGAAAGGTGCGTCGCCGTTTAGCACAAGTATATTGCCGTCCATGTACTGCTTTAAGAAGTCCTCAGCCTGCATTACCGCGTGGCCCGTGCCGAGCTGCTCAGCCTGCAATACCGTAACTATCTCAGAGCGCGAGCTGCGTGCGGATATGTACTCGTCAAGCATTTCGCCGCGGTAGCCCTTTACCACGCACACGTTAGCTATCTCAGCGTTTTCGCAAGCCGTTATCACCCATTCGAGCATAGGCTCGCCCAGCACGTTGCAAAGCACCTTCGGCTTATCTGATTTCATTCTTTTGCCTTGTCCTCCCGCGAGGATCACTGCTGCATTTACCATAATATATATCTCCTTGGATAGAATTATTTGCTTACCTTATATTATAGTACAAAAACGTTTTCAAGTCAAGAATAATTTATTTATCAAAAAAATCCGCAAACGGTGTTAAAATTATATTGACATCGAATAAATGTTATGCTATAATCGTAATAGTGAAGTACTCGATATATGAAAAAATATTTACATTTGAAAGGAACTGATAATATGTTTTGTAAATCTTGCGGAGCAAATAACCGCGACGACGTAAAATTCTGCTCGCAGTGCGGCGCTCCCCTTGACGCACCTCAGCAGGGCGGCGGAATGAACAATGGCATGAATATGAATGGCGGCATGAACCCTCCCCCTTACGGCGCTCCTCAGCAGTTCGGCTTCGGCGGAAACTCCTTCGCGGGCACTTTTCAGGAGAGAAATATCGCGCTTTGCATATTGTTCTCCATCATCA
>DBEZOM010000188.1:0-2506 GCA_048252855.1 Ruminococcus sp. | reverse complement strand
CGTATTGATGAGCTGGTAGAGCTGCTTAATTACCATAGACGCCTTTACTATGTCGAAAATCGTAACGAGATCTCTGATTATGATTACGATATGCTGCAAAATGAGCTTAAAGAGCTTGAAAAAAATTACCCGCAGTTCCTGCGCCCTGATTCGCCTACTCAGCGCGTCGGCGGCGAGGCTGTTTCGCAGTTTGAAAAGGTCGAGCATACCGTTCAGATGGGCTCTATTCAGGACGTTTTCTCGTTCGAGGAAGTCCGCCGCTTCGTCGATACCGTTCGCGAAACTATCCCCGCGCCCGCTTTTGTAGTCGAGCCGAAGATAGATGGCCTTTCCGTTTCGCTTGAATATCATGACGGCGAATTTGTTATAGGCTCTACCCGCGGCGATGGCTTTGTCGGCGAAAATGTTACCCAAAATCTTAAAACCGTTCGCTCTATCCCTCTTTCTCTGCCTGAAGATCTCCCTCTGCTGGAAGTCCGCGGCGAGGTATATATGTCCCGCGGAGTCTTTGAAGATCTCGTGAAAAAGCAGGAGGAAAACGACGAACAGCCTTTTAAAAATCCCCGCAACGCCGCCGCAGGCTCGCTGCGCCAGAAAGACCCCAAGATAGCCGCAAGCCGTAAACTCGATATTTTCGTTTTCAACGTTCAGCGTATAGAGGGCAGGGAACTCACCGCGCATAAACAGTCGCTGGATTATCTAAAGTCCCTCGGCTTTAAGACTATCCCCGATTATAAGCGCGTTTCCACTGCCGATGAGATCATCGCCCGTATCGAAGAGATAGGCGAGGTGCGCTATACCCTGCCTTTCGATATTGACGGCGTTGTTATAAAGGTAGATGATTTCGCTCAGCGCGAAACGCTCGGCTATACCGCCAAGACCCCGAAATGGTCGGTGGCGTATAAATTCCCGCCCGAGGAAAAGAACACAAAGCTCCTCGACATCGAGCTGAATGTCGGCAGAACAGGCGCGGTCACCCCCGTGGCTGTCTTTGAACCGATAATGCTCGCGGGCACTGAGGTCGCACGCGCTACTCTGCATAACCGCGATTTTATCGCCGAGAAAAATGTCAACGTCGGCGACCTTATCACTGTTCGCAAGGCGGGCGATATTATCCCCGAGGTGCTCTGCGTTGCCGAAAAGCGCTCCGAGGGCTGCTTTGAGTTCCCCGATACCTGCCCCGTCTGCGGCGCTCCGCTCGTTAAAAGCGAGGACGAAGCCGCCGTGCGCTGCTCTGACATCGACTGCCCCGCGCAGATATTCCGCCGCATAGTCCACTTCGCTTCTAAAGGCGCTATGGATATTGACGGCTTAGGCCCTGCGATAGTCCGCGCTCTGCTTGACAACGGACTGATAACTTCCGTCGCAGATCTGTATACTATTAAAAAAGCCGACCTGCTAGAGCTTGATAATTTCAAGGAAAAGTCGGCGGATAATCTTATAAACGCTATCGAAAAATCAAAATCTCAGCCGCTCGACAGATTAGTTTTTGCGCTCGGCATACCGAATATCGGTCAGGCTTCCGCAAAGCTGCTTTGCGATAAATTCGGCGACCTCGATAACATCTGCGCCGCGAGCGAGGAAGAGATAGCCGATATTGAGGGCTTCGGCGACATAATGGCCTCCGCCGTTACGAAAGAGCTTGCCGAACCGCATATGCGCGAGCTTATCGCTAAACTAACCGAGTGCGGCGTGAATACTAAGTATCAAAAAGTTCAGGTGGACAGCCGCTTTGAGGGCAAAACTTTCGTCCTCACTGGCACTCTGCCTACGCTGAAACGTGCCGAGGCTAAGGCGCTTATCGAAAAATACGGCGGCAAAGCCAGCGGCTCGGTGTCTAAAAAGACAGCTTACGTTCTTGCGGGCGAGGAAGCGGGCAGCAAACTCGATAAGGCGCGCTCGCTGGGTATAGAGATCATTACCGAGGAACAGTTCCTCGATATGATAAAGTGACAAAAACGTAAAATGACAAAATTAAAAAGGAGAGGTTTTTTATGCAGCCGCTTTTTACTCTTGACATTGCAATTTCAGAAGAACAGTATCGCCGCGGAGTCGCCTACGGCGTAAAAACGGGCGGACATTTGTTCAATATCGTGCTCCAGATCGTGATAGCCGCTTGGGCGGCGAATCTTATGATCGACCAGCTCGTACGGGGCGGAAAGATCGACTTTTTATTCGTCATCTTAGCCCTGCTGATAATAAGCAGTATCGCGCTTATCGTGACGTATCTGAAACAGCCGAAAAGGGTAGTTCAGCGCGAGATAGATTCTCTCGTTACCACTACCGGCTTTTCCGACCAGCTTTTCTCGATAGCCTTTTTTGATGAGGAGATGCAGATAACCTATCCCCGTATGCCCGAAAAAGGCGCTTCTCACGCCGCTTACGGTGATGTAAATAAAATAGTAGACTTCGGCGATTTCCTGCTGCTTGTCATCAAGCGCGGATTCGGCGTGTATATAAATAAAAAAAATGTTCCGCAGTACCCCGACCTTGAGAAATTTTTATC
>DBEZOM010000187.1:0-8254 GCA_048252855.1 Ruminococcus sp. | reverse complement strand
GAAGGTCTTGAACATAAGGTTGAACTGACGGATATCGGTGAAATTCTTCTTGCCGCACTCGGGGCAGGTGATACCTTTTTCGCGTATGTAGTCCATCATCTGCTCGTTAGTCCAGCCTGCGGGGTTTGTGCCGTCGAAATCCTCGATGAGATTGTCAGCGCGGTGACGGGTCTTGCAAGCCTTGCAGTCCATCAGCGGGTCGGAAAATCCGCCGAGGTGTCCCGAAGCCACCCAAGTTTCGGGGTTCATCAGTATAGCCGAGTCAAGGCCTACGTTGTAAGGAGTTTCCTGAACAAACTTTTTCCACCAAGCCTTCTTGATGTTGTTTTTCAGCTCAACGCCGTAAGGACCGTAATCCCATGTATTGGCAAGTCCGCCGTAAATTTCGCTTCCGGGGTAAACAAAACCGCGATTTTTACAAAGCGCGACAATTTTGTCCATTTTCTTTTCGCTGTTAAGCATTTTTTGACCATCCTTTCAATTTGAAATCATGTACTTTATCATTATACACTAATTTTCACAAAAAATCAATAGCTGCGGCGCAATTTTTGCAAATTACTCCTCCAAAAATGCGCTCTGCGCTTCGGCGAAAAATTCCTCGGCGCTGTTCGGCTCGGCGATGCCCGCGTACATAAGCTGCGCGAGTTTTACGAAAGCTTCGTGCATATCCTCGCAGCGCAGAATTTCCATCGGCTCGCTGCCGTCGTTGCGGAAAATGCAGTAAACGCCCGCGATGCAGAGCACCTCGATGCAGCCCAGACCTGCGCCGATAAATCTGAACGAGCGCGGCAGGCGTTTGTGCGGGTGCTTTTCGGCGGCGATCTCGAGCAGCGCGGTCAGCTCGTCAGCGCGCACGATGTCCTCGTCCGTCATCTCCGAACGCAGAATCTCAAGCTTTTCAAACGTCATTTTCAGTCACCTCGCCCGACTGCTCCGCCTGCTGAGCGGCAAGTTTCGCCTGTTTTTTCGCGCGTTTTTCCAATATACGCTGGCGGCGCGCTTCCTTTTTCTCACGACGCACGCGTCTGATCTCCTCAATGTCGGCGTTGTAGCGCTCCAGCGCGTCGTCCACCGTGCCGTCAAATTCCACGCCGCCGTCTTTCAGATATATCGCGCGGTCGCAGGTCGATTTCAGCGCGTCTGCCGAGTGCGAAACGAAAAGCACGGTAACGCCCGTGTCGATAAGCGCCTTGATAGCCTTGCGGCACTTTTTTCTAAATCTGGAATCGCCAACGCTCAGCGCCTCATCCACCACGAGAATGTCAGGGTGGATATTGATGTTTATCGCGAAGCCCAAACGCATTTTCATGCCACTAGAGTAGGTCAGCACCGGCTGGTCGATGTACTCGCCGAGATCGGCAAAATTGATGATGTCGTCCTCTATCTCGGCGATGTCGGCGTCGGTCAGCCCCAGCAGGTAGCCCTTCATCGTGATGTTCTCCCTGCCCGTCATCTCGGGCGAAAAGCCAGCCGTCAGCTCGAGCAGCGCCGCGACTTTTCCGCGCACGGTGACATCGCCGCTTGTGGGGTAGCTTACGCCCGTTATCATCTTCAAAATGGTAGATTTTCCCGCACCGTTCCTGCCGATGAAGCCGACTGACTCGCCCGCGAAGATCTTGAACGAAACGCCGCCAAGCGCGGGGTGCTGGCGCACTCCCCTATTGCCCGTAAACATCGCCTTAAAACGCTCTCTGCCGCTTTTGTAGAGATAGTAATTTTTTACAACGTTTTCAAATTCTATAACAGGCTCGCCGCTGCGGTCGATAACTCGCGGAGTTTCGGCCTCGGGAGCTTCTTCTATTACAACATTTTCCTCAATTTCCATTTGCAATATGTCAACTCCTTTACAGCACGTCGGGTATCAGGCGGCGCAGCTTCTTGTAATAGTGGCTGCCCATCAGTATTAGCAGCAGCATTTCAGCATAAAATACCACCGCTTCTGTCGTGTAGTTTGCGTCAAATATGGATATACCATACAAAAAAGACTTTCTATATCCGTTTATGAAATAATTGATAGGGTTTAGGTACATCAGCTTTTTGATGAGCGGGTTGTCAACGTCGTATGTGCTCCAGAAAATTCCTGAAAGCCAAAAAAGTCCCGTCATTATCGAGCTGACAAGGTTCTCAAAATCCTTGCTGAATGCCGACATCGGAGCAGTTGTCCATGTAAGTATCAGGAAGAATAGGAACATTAGCGGGCAGTAGTAAAAAAATTGCAGATTATAGATCATCGGCGCGTAGCCCTTCACGCAGAGCACGATGAACATCAGCGCCACCAGCAAAATATGAATAAACAGCGCCGAAAGGTTCGTGAAGGTCATTATGTTCGACATCGGGAAGCTGAGTTTTGTGACGTACTGCTTGTTTTTGCGTATCGAGCGCGCGCCGCCGAGTATCGCTTCGCTGATGTAGAACCACGGCACATAGCCAACCAGCATGAAGTAAAATCTTGGGTAACCCGCCACTATATTGGAGTGACGCAGGCCCACCGCGAAAGCGAACCACAGTATGAAAAGCGTGAAGGTCGGCTTAATTACCGCCCAAAGCGGGCCGAGAAGCGAGCCGCTGTACGTCTTTTTCAGGTGGCTGACCGAGAGCAGGAAGATCTTTTTCGCCTGCCCCTTGTGCTCGCGGAAAATTATCGAAAGTCCGCTTTTCTCTTCGCCTTTTGTTGTGTAAAAATATTCTGAATTGGTCTTTTCAGCCATATCTAGCATTTTTCCTTTCATTTATCAAAAACGTCCGCCACGCACTCGGTCGAGTGTCCGTCGCAGGCAGACATATATTTCTTAACAAATTCCGCGTAACGCCCTTTTTCAAAGTGCGCAAGCTCGTCCGCAACTGCCGCCGCCAGTTTTTCGCCGTCAGTCACCACGGGGCACGGCATATCGCGCTTGAAATCGAGATAGAAATCGCGGTCGCTGAGATATTCTTCCAGGTCTTTGCACCAAAGCAACATTGGTTTATCTAGCAGCGAAAACTCAAATATCACGGAAGAATAGTCGGTGATGAGCATATCGGCGCACGGCAGCAGTTCGTTCGTTGAAAGCTGCGGCAGATTGCAAACGCCTTTTTTCACGCGCGGGTGCTCGCGGATCACCACCTGCCAGCCCTCGCCGAGCGCCTTTTTCAGCCCCTCGACCTCCTCAACGCCGACGGTGTAAGCGTGCGATGCATCGCCGCGGAAAGTCGGCAGGTAGAGCAGAATTTTTTTGCCGAGCGTTTCGGGAGCGGCATCGTGCAGCTTTTCGCGGCATTTTTCAGCGTATTCGCCGTCGAAAAAAACGTCTGTACGGCAAACCCCGAGCGCCTGCGCCACGCCTTTTTTCAGCCGAAAAGCTTCTTCAAAAACCGGCACGCACGCGGGCGAGCTTACGGTAACGAGGTCGATGTTGCGCGAAACACTGCCCTTATAACTGGGCGGAATATCATCCGGCGTGGAGTAGCCGAATTTTTTCAGCGCGCCGCAGGAGTGCCAAAGCTGCACCGCCAGCGTTTCGTGGCGCTTTTTGCAGGCGTGTGCGGGCACGAAATAGTTGCAGATCACCAACCCGCGCGCCACGGCGTACCGCTTCATGAAAGCGCGCATGAATTTCAGCATTCCGCCGAAGCCCGCCGCCGAGAAATCGCAGCACCACTCCTCGCACCTGTACCCGCGCTTCTCCAGTTCCGCCATCAGCGGCAGCATACTTTCGGGCGGTCGGTCGCCGTTCGAGTCGGCAAAAAGCACCAGTTTTTCCTCTATCGGCTTGCTGCGGCAGGAATTATACCACATCGGAAGCAGCGTTTTCTGCAAAATGTATTTCAGATATTGTTTCAGCACGCTCTTTTTAGTTGACATATCTTAACTATTTCCTCAAGAATTTCTTGTAGATCTTGCCCGTCAGCGACTGCGGCAGCACGAAAAGCGCAAGCTGCGCCGCGCAGGGAATTATGAAATCGCTCAGCCGCGAGTAGCCCGAGCGGAATATCCGCCAGCGCACCGATATGAAAGAGCGCGTGTTGCGCCAGTTGCGGCGGCGGCTGAGGTTCGCGCGGGTAACGCGATAGCGCACCAGCACCTCGGGTATGTTCGCACCAACTGCCCCCGAAGCCAGCATTTTCACCACGAAATCGTAGTCCTCGCAGCGGCGCACTTCCGAATAGCCGCCCGCTTTTTCAGCCGCCGACTTTTTGTACACCAGCGTCTGATTATTAAAAGGGTTGCGGCGGCGGGCGTAAACGCGTATATCATCGTTGCTTTCGGGGGTGCTCTTCACGGCGATGGGCTCGCCCGTATCGGAGTCAAATTCCTCGATGTACGCGCCGCACATATCAAGCTCGGGGCGCTCCGCCATCAGCCGAAGCTGACGTTCGCAGCGCTGAGGCAGGGCTATGTCGTCAGAATCCATCTTCACGATGTACTCGGTATCGGCGGCTTTGAGCGCGGCATTCGCACACGCGCCTACGCCGCTGTTTTTATCCATTTTCAGCACGCAAAGCTGCTGCGGGAAGCGCTTTTCAAACTCGGCTACCACGCCCTCGAGCGCCTTGCCGAGCTCGCCGTCGCAAACGAGTATCAGCCTGCGGCAGGGGTGGGTCTGCGAAAACATACTCTCTAGGCTGGCGCGGAAAAACTCCGCCTTTTCGCCCGAGTATACCGACATCGAAACCGTGTACTGCGGCAATTCAGCCATTTTGCAGACCTCCTTTAAACAAAACATATCATTTTAATTATACTACATATTCTTATAAATTGCAATGTATATTATACACAAAAAATCAAGCGTTCGCGGCAGTTTGACGGCATAAACGCAAAAAAGCCCGACGTATCTCGCCGAGCCTTTGCCGACAGCCGCACTGCCGCCCTGCAATTCTGTTAAAGTGGGCGCGAACGTCTGTCATTTACTGGATTAGGAAGTTATATAGTTGAAAAAGCTTAGACTTGCTGCTGTTAAGCCTTTCAGAATTGCCGTTAGTTTACTCTTTTACAGCGCCCGATACCAGACCGCTGTAAATGTACTTTTGCAGGAACAGGAATATCACCAGCGTAGGTATTATGCAGATGACTATTCCCGCGAAAACCACCTCCCACTGCACCGTGGTGGCGTTCATCAGATTATAAAGCACCGTAGAGATAACAACGTGGTCGTCGTCGGGCATATAGAGCTTCGGCGTGTAGAAATCGTTGTAGATGCCTACGAATTTTATGATGAGCACCGTCGCGATGGCGGGCTTTAGGTTCGGCAGGATAATGCTGAAATACACGCGCGGGTATGAAGCGCCGTCCATTATCGCGCTCTCGTCCAGCGAGTAGGGTATCTGCCCTAAGAACTGGATAAAGATGTATATCGAGATTATATCCGTGCCGACGTTTAAGATTATCGGCGCGAGCATCGAGCGGTAAAGCCCCAGCTTGTAAACTATCTGGAAAACAGTTACCTGCATAGTGATGTTCGGAAGCAGGGTCGCGATTAGGAAAGCGCCCTTTACCGCGCGCGAGAAATATGTGTTGAAGCGCTGAACTACATACGCCGTCATAGTGCCCGTTATGATAGAGCCTACGCAGGAAACGACTATGATTATCGCCGTGTTTTTAAAGGCGAGGAAGATGTTTTGCGTAAAGAAAGCCGTCGCGAAATTCTCCCACTGAGGTATCTCGGGCAAGGTGAAAACGGTGGTATTTGAAAGCTCTTTGTACGTTTTCAGCGAGCCTATCAGCACCACGAGTATCGGCACGATAACGATAAGACAGCAGGTTATAAGAAAGATGTATTTCAGCGCGGTGAGTATCTTTGAGCCGATGTACAGCGGCTTTTTTTCGGCTGTTTTGTTCTGCGGCATCAGTTCACGCCTCCCTTTCTTGTTCTTCTGCTCTCCTTAGGCTTTATATCGTCCTCGCGGAAGAAGTATTTCTGTATGAATGTGACAATTATAGTAATTATAAGCAGTATTATGCCCATCGCCGAAGCAAGGCCGACCTTTTTCAGCGAGAATGCCGTATTTATCGTCTTGATAACGAAAGTCGTAGTGCCCATCATGCCCTTTGTGGTGATGTATGGTATCTCGAATACCGAGATAGCGCCCTTTACCGCAAGTATGAGCTGAAGCGAGATTATCGGCTTTATGCTCGGGAAAACTATGTATCTGAAATTCTGCCAAGGGTTCGCGCCGTCGAGGTTCGAGGCCTCGTAAAGGTCGGGGCTTATCGACTGGATAGCGCCTATGTACATGATTATGTCGAAGCCTATGTATTTCCATATCGAGATGAAAACAAGACAGCAGTTTGCGAGGAACGGGCGGTTTACGTCAAACCAAAGCACCGATTCCAGCCCCAGCGACGTCAGAATAGTATTCAGCGTGCCATCGGGCGTAAGGCCCTGCTGACCCTTTAAGAAAAACCTCTGGAAAATTATCGAAACAGCTACGCCGTTCATGAGGTAGGGGAAAAAGAGCACGCCTTTAAAAAGCCCCTTAGCCCTTATCTTAGAGCAAAGTATCGAAGCGAGCAGAAGCGCAAAAGCCTGCTGTATGAACGAGCCTACGAGATAGTAAGCGCTGTTGGTAAAAGTTTCGAGATAATCCTTATCGGAAAAGATGGTTTTGTAATTTGAAAGTCCTACGAATGTCGGGTTAGTGCCGTAGGGGTCGCGGTCCTGAAAGCTGAACAGCACCATATCCAGCGCGGGGATAAAGGTGAAAGCTACCAGCAGGACAATCGGTATAGCAAGAAACAGCACCGAGGTGTAGAACTTTTTTCCCGCGTAGGTCTTAGACCATTGCCGTAAGCTGCGGGGTGGTTTTTTTCGCATTTTGAAGATCCTCCCTGCGCACATTTTTCAGACGCGCAGCGCTTACTGCGCGCCCGTGTGCGTTTTTATTTAAAAAGATCAGACGGTAAAAGTTATTATCTGAAATATCAGCCGAGGATCTTATCTCTTGCGGCAGCCCATTTCTTGTTCATATCGCTGATTATGTCGTTAAAGCCTGCGTCGCCCTTGCCTGCGAAAGCCGCTTCGGCGAGCTTGATCTTGAAGTTGTCTTCATCGCCCTGCCATACGCCTACGCCGGACTCTTTATCTATCTCGTCGAACTTGCCTACGAGGTCGTCGGGAGCAACGGCTTTCTCAAAGAATACAGCGTCCTTGAAGCCCGAGAGGGTGTCGGGAAGCTCTTTGTTCGCAACGGTAGAGATCATGCCCTCCTGCTCAGAGAAGCCGGAGTCGGAAACGAACCACTCTACATAAGCCTTAGCAAGCTCCTGATTTTTGGAATTTACGCTTACGCCGATGGTGTAATCAGGGCCTTCCTCAGCGTAGACCTTACCGTCCGCCGCGGTTATCGGAACGGGCATATAGCCGATGTCCTCGGGGTTCTCAGCCTTTTCCATAAACTGCGAAACTGCCCACGAGCCCATTACCATAGTAGCGATCTTGCCCTCGCCGAACCATACCTTAGAGGACTCCCACTCGGTGTTCGCATGGTCTTCCTCGAGCAGATCGGGCTGAGAGAAGAGGTCGTACATCAGCTTGTAAACTTCGTAATAGCCGTTGCCCTCAGCGAAGAGGTCTTCCTTATTCTGGAGCAGCTCGTTTTCAGCGTCAGCGCCGCCCGCCGCGGAGAGCACGAGGTTCTGCCACTGACCTATCGTCCAGCTAGCGTCCTTGAAATTGGTATAATAAGGGATAGCGTCGGTCTTTTCCTTGATAAGCTTGAGGTCGGCGATGAACTCGTCGGGGGTCTTAGGCGTTTCGGTGATGCCAGCCTGCTCCCAAACCTTTTTGTTGTAAAGCACACCGGTAGCCGTGCCGCCTACTGCAAGGCCGTAAACATTGCCGTCAGAGGTCATTTTCTTATCAGCCCAGCGGTAGGTGTCCTTGAACTCATCGTACTTGCCGAGCGGAACGAAATATGTAGGCAGATCTTCCAGTTTAAGGCTTGAGGGTATGCAGAGCACGTCGCCGTAATCATCAGTACCCATTCTCGTCGCAACGTCTGAGTCGTAGTCCTTATACGCGGTGTACTCAACGGTGCAGTTGTAAGCCTCCTCGAACTTATCGGTCAGCGCGTCGAGCTTGCCATCGTCCTTGCGGTCGGTTCTGTTGGTAAGAACCTCCAGCGTAGCGCCCTTAGCGTCGAAACCGTCGGTGATCTCAGCCTGAGAAACGTCTATCGAAGCCGTGCTGTCTTTTTTATCAGTGCTGCCGCAGCCGCTGAATACCGCCATGCTGCTCATCGAAAGCGCGGCTGCCATAGCGCCTGCGCAGATTTTCTT
>DBEZOM010000186.1:0-2778 GCA_048252855.1 Ruminococcus sp. | reverse complement strand
AGCTATGTCAGAAGATACCAATTCAAAGAAAACGGACGATACCCCCGCTAAGGCTGAGCCGCGCGTTTCAAAGAAAATAATCGCGGCTTTTGCGGCTATGGCGGCGGTGATAATCGCGCTGGTGATAGCCGTTGCGGTGCTGGCTTCGGGTCGGGATAAGGACGAAAGCAGCGCCGAAAGCTCCGCCGTGAGCAGCGCAGCCGAGTCTGCCGCGAGTGAAGCCGAGGACTCCCCTGCCGACGAAAGCTCTGAGGAAGAGCCGCAGGACGAGAGCGAGGCTGAGGACAGCGAAGCGGAGGACTCGCAGGCTGACGACAGCAAGGACGACGAAGCCGCCGACGGTTATGTATTTTATTACAACGGCAGCAACACATGGGAGGACAGCGGCGTTACTATGACGGGTATGGAGATGTCTTTCAAAAATGGCGGCGAAGCGCTTTCCGACTGGAAGCTGACCCTAGAGGTAGAGGGGCTAGACCGCTGCGACGGCTGGAACGGCACATACAAATGCAAGGGCGACACCCTCACCATCACACCCGCCGACTATAATAAGGAAGTCGCTGCGGGCGGCACGATAGAGCTGGGCTGCAACATCGGCACAAAGGGCACGCTGAACGTCAAATCGGCTAAGCTAAACGGCAAAGACTGCACCGTAAAAAAAGGCAGCGTTCCGAAAGCGAACAACAACAATAACAACAATTCGCAGAACGCAAATTCGGGCGAAAGCGTTGACGTTGACAAGCTGCTGAAACGCACATCTAAAGCCAAGCAGGGCGACGACTGGCTGCACACCGACGGCAACAAGATATACGATAAAAACGGCAAAGAGGTCTGGATAACAGGCGTGAACTGGTTCGGCTACAACACGGGCACGAACACTTTTGATGGCTTGTGGAACAGCGTTATGACCGACTCGGTAAAGGGCATTGCCGACCACGGCTTCAACCTTATCCGCGTGCCGTTCTCCGCCGAGCTGATAAACCAGTGGGCGGCGGGCGAGTACCCGCAGGCGAATTACAACAACGCCTACAATCCCGAGATGAACTCGATGAACAGCCTGCAAATATTCGATTATTTCCTAAAGCTGGCTGAGGAGAACGGTCTGAAAGTGATGATAGACATACACTGCGCCGAAACCAACGCGGCGGGCCACACCGTGAACCTATGGTACACCGATAAAGTCAAGACTAAAGATTACTATGCGGCGCTGGAGTGGATGGCTGAGCGCTATAAGGACAACGACACGATAATCGCCTACGACCTCAAAAACGAGCCGCATGGCAAGCCGAACGAGGGCAGATCCGCCGCGAAATGGGACAACTCGAAGGACGAGAACAACTGGAAATACGTTGCCGAAACGGCGGCGGGCAAGGTGCTCGCGAAAAACCCGAACGTGCTCATAATGGTAGAAGGCACGGAAGTTTACCCCAAGAAAAAGGGCAACGCCGACTCGACCAACAGCGATGATTTTTACTTCAACTGGTGGGGCGGAAACCTTCGCGGCGTTAAGGATTACCCGATAGACCTCGGCAAATATCAGGATAAGCTGGTGTATTCGCCGCACGATTACGGCCCTACCGTTTACGAACAGCCGTGGTTCAAGGGCAGCTATAATTACGACTCGCTAATGAAAGACTGCTGGCACGACAACTGGTTCTACATCTACGAGGAAAACACCGCGCCGCTGCTGATAGGCGAATGGGGCGGCTTTATGACCGAGCCGAACCTCACCTGGATGACGCATATGCGCACCCTCATCGAGAAGTACCACCTGCACCACACATTCTGGTGCTACAACGCAAACTCGGGCGACACGGGCGGACTTGTGCTCGACGACTTCACCACATGGGACGAAGAGAAGTACAAATTCGTCAAGAAAGTTCTCTGGCAGGAGGACGGCAAATTCGTAGGACTCGACCACGAGATCTCGCTCGGCAAAAACGGCATAACGCTGAAAAAAGCGAAAGGTCTTTCGTGATCTGAAAAATTTATACGCATAAAAACAGGGACGTGCTCCGCAAAAAAGCGCGTCCCTGTTGTTATATTTACATCAAAACTGCTGGCGCATTAGCTTTATGCAGCTTCGCAGACCCTCGGTATACTCTTCGGGCGAGGCGGGATTTTTCGACACCAGCCAGCGCACCAGCGAGCATATCAGCGCGTCGGAATAAAACTCCGCCGCAAAAGTGCTCTCTTTATCCGCCTTGAAATACTGCTTGAAATATTCCAGCAATATCGACTCGAGAATATCGTGAAAATAATCGCGGAAAGAGTTTTGCCCCTCTATTTGCAGCGCCTTAGAGTAAAACTTTTTGTTATCGTAAAAATATCGGCAGACCGAAAGCAGGTGCTGCCAGCCGTCGTCGCCCGGCACATAATTGAGCGTGTGTACAAATTCTGTATAGAATATCCAGTTGACAAGGTCGTACTTATCGCGGAAATGGTAGTAAAAGCTCTTGCGGTTCATATTGCAGCTTTCGCAGATGTCGCCTACGCTTATCTTTGCGAAAGGGCGGCGCTCCATAAGCTGTTTCAGCCCCTCGGCAAGCGCGCGCTTTGTAACGTTTGAATCCGCCATTCTCCGTGAACCCCCTTGTTCCCTGCGATACAGCCGCCGCTTTTGCGAAGCAGTACGGCTATATTTATTATAACATATTTTGAAAAGATGTCAATGTAAATTTTGTGAAAAAGGGAGTCACATTATTCTTATCACGAAATTATCATATTTTCGCCACAAATATATCATAAAAGCCTGCTAATATTTTTAAGTTCACAAAA